>JACIWG010000098.1 GCA_014361085.1 Nitrososphaeria archaeon | reverse complement strand
GAAAAGGATCCTTGGATTACAAAGGTTTTTGAAGAAGGTATAGACGTACGAATATTCACAAGATATTCTACAATAGATAGTGGTCTCTCGAAGATAATATATAGGGGGCAGAAAGTAGATACTTATGCGCTTGCAACAGACCTTATTATTAACCTGAAAAAGGCGCTTGAATCTTCTAGCCAAAGTCTAATGATAGCATATTATCCAGGATGTGACACCATTTCACACTTGTATGGGCCTTTCTCAGAAGAAGCTGAAACAGAATTCATGTTCTTTGAGAATTTGATTAGAACATATTTGTGTGAAAGACTAGATAGCAAGGTTAGAGCTGAAACATTGTTCATACTAACTTCTGATCATGGACAGGCTTACACTGAAAACATATTCTTCATAAAGGACATGCCCAAAATATTTGAGCAACTGATAATACCTCCAGCTGGAGACAGTAGGGCAACATTCTTATTCACAAAACAGGGCAAAGTAGATGGAGTAAAAAGTTTATTGCAGAATGAGCTAAAAGGTTTCAAGGTCTTAAACTCCCAAGAACTTTTGGATAAAGTACACCTAAAAATATTAAAGAAAAGGTTAGGGTTGAAGAAAGGATAGGTGATCTAACTATATTTGCTGTGGGAAACGATGCACTACTCTATCCATATTCTGATAGAGATAGGGATCGTGCTAAAAGGGGTTCACATGGCGGTCTAAGTTTAGATGAAATGCTTGTACCATTAGCCTTGTTCAAACTCTAATTAACAAAC
Source organism: Nitrososphaeria archaeon (assembly GCA_014361085.1). Taxonomy (GTDB): domain Archaea; phylum Thermoproteota; class Nitrososphaeria; order JACIWG01; family JACIWG01; genus JACIWG01. The sequence goes on along the minus strand of JACIWG010000098.1, from coordinate 5,199 downwards.
TTTTTTGTATGGTTGAGTAAACATGGTTAAGGTTAGAGAATATGTTGAGCATGATTTAGATAGTGTTTTGGAAGTAGAAAATGCTTCATTTAAATTCCCCTATTCAAAAGAAATTTTTACAGAACTTTTGAGGCAAAAGTCAACTAGAATGTTGGTGGCTGAAGACATTGATGGTCGAATAATTGGTTACATACTCTATTCGATTAAATCAGGAAAATGTTTACTTATTTCGATAGCCGTACTACCAGAATATAGGCGGTTGGGTGTTGGAAGCATGTTAATGCAAATGCTTTTAAAAGAGGTGAGCGGTAATGTGAAACAGGTTGAGTTGCAGGTTGGATGTAAAAACTTTGATGCTATAAAATTTTATCTAAAATTCAATTTTAAAATAGTAGGTGTGATCCCAAAATATTATCCTGATGGTGAAGACGCATATTTTATGGTTAAAATTTTAGATTAAAGACTTCTTGGAGAGTATGAAATCAATTTTTTCTTTAACCACATTATATAGTTTTTCACTAACTACCCCCTTGGCAAGTGCTTCCTCAAACTTTTCCTCGTCAACGATTTTTACTGAATTGTCAGGGTAAACGCATAAGTCAATTTCGAGGTCAACATATCTTATTCCATTTGAGATAAGTTCGACTCCTGTTCCAATGTTTATATAGGCTCCCTTAAATCTCCCACTACTGGAATAATATTTTGTGACAACATACATTTCCCCAATTTCTGTTAAAGATTCTGCAATGTCATTCTGTTCCTTCTGAACTTCAAGCCCATCATAGTATCCATTGCTTCTTATAATTCTATAAAATTCTAGTTTGTTTCCAAAAAATTTTTTTACAGTAGCTGTTCCAAGCTCATACACTTGTCCGTTCAGCTTATAATGTAAGATTCTTATTCTATCATCCTCTTGTGGTAAATGTTTTTCTATGACTGAATAAAAGAGCTGTTTTACACTATCTATGGGATGTCCTATTTCAATTAACCTTTCAGCCTGCTCAACATATGATGAGACCTCGTTGTTCCATGTTTTGAAAAGATGGTGGTCATCGATTGTCGGTATAACTGTCCTCCTTATTTCATCCAATTTCCTCTTAGAATATAATGGTAATATTATGTCGATAATACTGTTGATTAAATTTGGTGCAGTTAGAAACCTAAATATTGGATCATCTAAATTTTCTTTCAAAACTTTTACTATGTTCTTTGCGGCTTCATTTTTTCCAATAACTATCACACCATTTCTGTCCAACCTATCTCTGACCTCGACATCAAATTCTTCCTCATTTTGGTCAAGATTTAATCTTCTAACAATTTCTATGGACGGCTGCACTATTTTAAAACCATTTTCAATGAAAAGTTTGGTTAATGCTGTAGAATATATTCCTCTAACCTTAACCCTGACCATAGTCTCTCACATTTTTGTAACCTTAAATATTCTATCAACCATTTTTATTGAAAAGCCTGCTCCCAAGATCTTTTCACAGAGCCAAATGTTCGTCTCCAAATGGTCTGAAATTTCTCTAACTTTAAAAGTTGACTCACCTTTCGATAAAGCAACATATGGTATGAGCATGTCAGCCATGTGAATATCTACTGTGACTCTGCTTTCTACTTCTGATACGAGTTTTCTTGCAGCATCTATCCCCACCATCTCACTTGACTTACCGATTTCTCCGATAGAATCGGAGCCTAAAATCGCTCCCCTATCACTTTCGCACCATAAGACTATTGAGCTCCCCTTCTGAAGTGGATTTGATTCATCATATATGATATCAATTTTTGCCTCAAAACCTTTCGCCCTCAACTCTTTTAACGCTGCTAAAGCCTGCCTTTCTGAAACTTTCCTGTCCCTTAAGAAGGTACATACTGAAATGCCTCGCAATTCCTTCACTTTCCCAAACTCATCTAATACTATTGGATGCAATGTACTAGAAGGCTCCACTGAAAGTGTTGCCTCCCCCCCTCCAACAGGATAGTATCCATACTTTTTTACTTCAATATTTGCTTTAACCCCCATTTTACTCAACACTCTTAACATAATATTCTTCAGATAGTTTATTGTAGGTGAAGCTCTTACGTCTGTTCCACCCCTCTTGACAGTCAAATTCACTTTCTCTTTACTAAATATGCAGATTGGGAGTACTGTCATAAAAAGCATTGGAATACTTCCCGCCGTACCTATCTCGCTTTCAAAATTTCCTCCCCTTATTGTATTAGGCTTAAACCAAAGTTCTTTTGAACCTAAATATGCACCCTTAACTTCAGCGTTAACAAGCTTTGCTGCTGTTAAGACAGCCTCCAAATGCTGGGGTCTCAGGCCAGGGTTTTCTCTTTTCTTTCTAATGTTATAGATATGTAATTCTTCATTTAGTATTGAGGCTAGGGCTATTGAAAGTCTTAATATTGTACCACTACCACTTTTTTCACTACCATCTATTTCTATCATAGAATTATGTTCATGAAAGTATAATATTTATGATATAAATTTTGCGAGAAATAAAAAATGGTTAGAGACGGGCTGTTCTACTGGGCCCTGGGCTTCTTAAGTAATAGAATCACTATTGCTATTCCAAAAGTTGCAAGCAGTGCTACTATATAGAATGAGGAAAGATAGCTGCCTGTAATGTCACGTAATATGCCAGAAGTTAGTGTTCCAATAATTGCGCCTGTACCGTATGCTGTAAAGACGATGCCATAGTTTTTCCCATAAAACCTTGTCCCAAAGAATGATGCTGTGGCTGTGGGAGCAATTGCAAGCCATCCTCCTAAATTAAGCCACAGAATACTGAAGCCAATAAGGTATAGGATCACATTACCTTCTCCAAAAAAGGCTAGTGCTAATGATGTCAGAACGATCATAGTGTAAGAGAGTAATGCTGCTTTTCTTGGAGTAATCTTGTCTGTAAGCCAACCAAACAGTGGTCTTCCTAGGCCGTTAAAGACTGCGAAGATTGAAACTGCTAAGCCTGACGTCAGTGGATCAACTTTTGCAACCTCTCTACCGAATGGTGCTGAAATCCCTATAGCCATTAACCCTGCTGTTGTTCCAATTGTATAAGCTAGCCAGAGGGCATAAAAGCTTTTCATTTTAAGCATCTGCGATGGTGTGTAATCGTTTGAAAGTTTTTCTGTTTGAACACTGTTTTGGTCTCCTAATCTAAAGCCTTCTGGTGGAAATTTTAGAGGTAATGAAAGTAGGACCAGTGTTATGAAGAATGCGATTCCAAGGTATCCGAACGTTGAAAGTGGCCCAATATTTATAATCAGATAAGTCATCAGCGGCGCCATTACAAGTGCTGACAGTCCAAAACCTAGAACTGTTAATCCTATCGCTAATCCCTTCTTGTCAGGAAACCATTTTGTTGAAACAGCGATTGGTACACCGTAGGTAATGCCTACACCAATTCCTCCTAGAACACCATACAGTAATGTTAAAATATAGATATTTTGTGAAAAGCTTGCCAATATCCAGCCTGTTCCAACAAGTATGCTTCCAAGTATTGAAGTCTTTTTAGGCCCAATTTTTTCTAAAATTATCCCACCAAATGGCATCATGTACCCGAATGCGGCTAGAAAAACAAGGTATGGTAACCCGCTCTCTGTAACAGATATGTTCCAAAGTGTTTCTAACGGTTTTCTAAAGACGCTGAAAGCGTATATTGAGCCGAGTATCAAGTGCACGGTTGCCCCTATTGGCACGTAAATCCACCTTCTGCCCAGAAGATTTTTGTAAGAAGTGTGGTTCATAGTGGTCTCCTTTGGTAGGATAGAATACAATTTATATTCTTTTTCCCACAAAAATGACAAAATTTTTAAAATAGTGTTGCATGTGCAAAATTGTGTTTAAGCAATATAATGATAGAATGCTTCAAGACTATATTAAAGAAAAGGGTGTTGATGCTGAAATCTTATATTTTAAAGAGCATACTATGACAGTTGAAGCTGCAGCAGAAAATCTAAAAGTTTCTAAAGATCGCATTATAAAAAGTATACTTGTTTTAAACGAGAAAAATGAACCTTTCCTGATAATATTGAATGGTGATAGGAAAATCTCTTTTAAAAAGGTTGCAAATGTTACTGGTTCAGAATATATAAGGTTGGCTAAAGCGAGGGAAGTTAAAGAAATTTTAGGATACGAAATAGGAAGTGTTCCACCAATATTTCACAAGAATAGTGTGAGAACATTTGTTGACGAACGTGTTCTCGGATACGATTATGTTATAGGAGGTGGAGGCTCAACCCACTCTCTTCTTAAAATTAGGCCAATAGACATTGTTAAGCTAACCAATGCTTCTGTGTTTGACATTAGTGAATAAAAAATAGAAGGGGGATATTCTATTTTTTTCTCCGAAGTAATAGTAGAGCTACTATTGCTGCTATGATTATTATAGTGATTGCAACGAATAGCGTATAGTCTGGTTGAGCTGGAGGCGGTGTTACTGTCGTCGCTGTTGTTGTAGTTGCCGTGGTTGTCGTAACTGTTGTTATAACGGTGGTTGTGGGGACAGTTGTTGTCACAACTGTAGTTGTTGTTGATGGTGGTGTTGTTATTGTTTCCTCATAAATGTACGTATTAACTAGCGCGTCCCAGAACACGTATCTTCCAACAGGTATGTCCGGACCCTTTATATTCCTAGATTTCACGTTCAAGAAAACCACATTATATAATGGTATTTCTGGAAGCTCACTCGTCAATATTTCTTCAAGTTTCTGTAAGAGTTCCGTCTGCTTTTCCGGAGACTTTTCCTTCATCCACGAGTCAAGTAGCTGGTCAACTTGAGGATTCCTGTATAGCATTGTGTTAGAGAATGCTACACCCGGCTGTATCCATGATGAATGGAACAGCTGATATGACCACATTGGTTCAACCCAACGTTTTACAAGAACAAAGTCGTACTGGTACTTTGTTTCTAGGTCTAGCATGGTTCCAAAGTCTACTCTCTTTAATGCAACTTCTATTCCAACCTTAGCAAGTTGGTCTTTAATTAGATCTGCTACAGCCGCCTCTTCTGCTTCACCTGTCCTCGTCAGTAGTTCTATTTTGAATCTTTTACCGTCTGAACCTTTAGGATATCCTGCCTTATCCAGTAACTGGTTTGCAATATCGAGATTATAATCATATTTTGCTAGATTAGGTGAAGCTGGAACCGTATCTGGCAAAACTCTGTACGTGGGAACACAGAGTCCTAGGGT
>JACIWG010000097.1 GCA_014361085.1 Nitrososphaeria archaeon | reverse complement strand
GTCTGAAGAGTATGTTGGTAAAGCAATTAAAGGTATGAGAGACAATATTGTGTTAGCTACAAAGGTTCGACATCGCATTGGGCCTGGGCCGAATGATGAAGGCCTCAGTAGAAAGCATATAATGTTTGCTGTAAGAGAAAGCCTGCGCAGACTTGGAACAGACTATATTGACATACTATACCTTCATAGGCCAAGCAATGTTGACATAGCTAGAGGGGTTGTCGGCGAACCAGTGCCCTTGGAGGAAACGTTAGCAGCATTAAATGACCTTGTAAGATGGGGTAAAGTTCATTATATTGGATGCTCAAACTTTCCAGCATGGCTCCACTGTAAAGCCTTATGGGTTAGTGACGTAAATGGCTTCGAAAAGTTTGTTGTAAGCCAGCCAAGATATAATCTACTGCAAAGGGAGGCTGAAAGAGAAATTATACCATTCTGTGTCGACCAGGATATAGGGATAGTTCCATACAGTCCCCTTGCTGGAGGCGCGTTAACTGGAAAGTATAAGCCTGGCATGCCACCACCCGAAGGAAGCAGGGGAGCACTTAAGCCAGAATTCTTTAAAAGACACAACTTTGAATGGGACAACCCATATAACCTTAAGATTATAGAGGGCCTAGAAAACATTTCTAAAGAAATGGGTAAACCAATGCTGCAGATAGCGCTAGCATGGCTTCTAGCAAATCCAGCAATAACAGCGCCAGTAATAGGGCCAACAAGTGTAGAACAGCTTGAGGAAAATGTTGCAGCAACAGAACTCAAATTAACTGAAGCTGAACTAGAAAAAATTGATAAAATTTCACCAAAGAAGGGACCGTACTTTACCTAAAAATATATAACACCAATTTATCAATAAACAAGATATATAATGTAAATCATGAACTGGAAGAATGCTCAAATTTTAAATTATTTTAAAAAAATGTTGGAGTTAAAAATAATACAAGTATTTATAAACTTGATAAACAACACATATGCTGCCCGTATAAGCTCGGTAAATCACGTTTATACTATTTGTGTAAACTTGATAGACCGTGTTTATACTGTTCGGGGGACCAAAAGGGGATAGGCCCTCGTTAAAGCCGAAAGGCGATGATAGTTCCCCAAAAATGGAGGTGTTAAAATTGAAAATAATGAAAAAATGGTTTAGTACATTTCTAATAGCATTATTGTTTACAGTAGCATTTATTCCATTAATTCCCACAATCTCTGCAGTAGAAGTAGGAGAACCTGGAACAAAAACTGTGGACTTGATTGCTGGACAGCATATGGATGTGGGTAATATAATAGTATGGATAGACGGTGGAATATTACATGTTAAATATGAAACTATTGAAGGATGGTATTTAATTGAGACACATTTAGCAGTAGCCACAAACTTAAATGGTATTCCACAAACTAAGACAAAAAATCCGATTCCAGGAAAGTTCCCGTACGGCAGGTACTATAGTCCCCCAGTAACAGCTGACGAGTATGAAATAGAAGGGACTTTCAGCGGCACACTTTATATTGCAGCCCACGCTAAAGTCTGTAAAGGTGAAGTTGTAACAGAAGTATATGAGAGTGGAGAAGGCTCTGCTCAAGTCTATGGACCAATTTCTTCTTATCTTCCACTCAATGATGCAGGCTGGGGTACATCAAAACCGGCTGTTGAAACTTGGAAGCATCCATATTGGCCTCTGATTCCTGATTCAAGTGCAGTATGGATATCCAGCTCATACTTTATAGAGGACGCTCAACCTGACAGTTGGAGAAAGTTTACTTTAACCTTTGACGTTCTAGGAGTACCCCTTGCCGGAAGTATTGTTACAGCAAATTCTGACAATGCTGAAGAAGTATGGCTTAACGGAGAATTAATTGGTTCCGATGGAACTGTTAATGTATCCTTCGACGCTTCTGGTGGAGACCCACATGAATGGAATACATTAAAAGACTATCCGTTTACTCCAGTCCAGGGAACAAATACTCTTGAATTTATTGTCCACAACTACGCATACCCGACACACGATCCCACAGTTAATCCGACTGGACTGATCTATAAGGTCACTGTTTCCTACCTTAAGAGCATGGGATGTGAGACAGCATGGGGTGAAGGTGATAGATTCTTAGGGGCAAATTGGGCAATGTACTTCACCTACACTGTATAAACTGAATTAAGTTAATGGTTGGCCTTAAACTGTAGAAGAATACGAATGACGTAATTTAATAGCCTCATTTATTTTTTTATAATAATAGTTGTATAGCAGGAGGCTTAAATGTTATAGTTTTACTGTATCATAGTAACCAGCTTGTTTTTAGGATTTTTCGTGAAAATTCTTGTCCCTGCTATATTAATGAACTTTCATCAACCAATTCTATTTTTCACCTCGTCAAGATAGTGCAGGATATAAAAAAAGGAGCGCCGCTGGGAGGATAAAAGTTTTTTCTTTGGCGCCTCTTTTACATGAAAGTGAAATAGAAGTTTTGACTTTGGTATTTTATTGTTATTTTTGTTTCTTTGTTTGGTTGACTTTCTACTTCTATTGCCCTAACACGCATGAGATGTTTCTTTAAAAAAATTATTGTTAATTAAAAGTTAGATAGACCCGTAACTTTCTCTTGTTGCAAGGATATATGCTACTATGAATACTATAGAAATAAATACTATTCCTACTACTATGTTCTGGCTATTTGCTATTATGCCCTCTTTTATGCGCTCTCCGATAGTCACCCAGAAAATTTCTGACTTGAATATGTAGAATAAGACAATAACAATTGTGGGAATGAAGAGGGCGGCAAAAGCAATATTTTTTATGCCCATCATAGTCGTTCACCTCCTATTTCACAAATGTTTCTATAATATATAACCGTTGTGTGTTGGCGTGTTTGTCTTGCTGTTAGTTTTTAACAACCCCTGCTACTAGCGTTTTCTAAAAGCTTAGCGTCTCCAACGTCACAGGCATATTCAAACCTCGCCTCTATGAGTTTTTAAGCCTCTTCGAGCGTCCAAGCCACTCTTGAAACACATTCTTCTTCCTTGGAATTCACAGGATAAGTGTAAACCAATGTGTTCTGGATAGATTTTAAAATGAATGCGTATTTTGTTTAGCCTTTTGTTCGCCTTTGAGATAACCTGCTAACATGCCTATTACGTGAGATTTGATTATAAGAGATATAGGGAGATAAATCATTTATTTTCTCAAAAAATTTGTTGACTTTTTCCTCAAATTCTTTTTCTTCTTTTTTACTTAGTTTTAATTTGACACTATATATCTTTAAGAAGGTTGAAATTTCTTTTGTATCAAATACGTCATTTTGATAACTTCTTGCAAGAAAATTTATGATTTCATACACATCTTTATCTGTCTTCTTGACATTATCCATGTATGATTCATATTTTGAAAACTCATTCGCTTGCTTCGCAAATTTTAGAAATCATTCTAGAGTATAACTAAGAGTTTCAAAGTATGTGCAGCTTCTAACAATAGCCCATTTATATCGTCTGTAGAGGGAGGTAAATGTAATGTGTTAATTAATTGAATTAAATTTTTTCATGCTCGTCTAATTTATCCATATAATTTTTAAATTCAGTAATTGATGCGAAGATGTTATTCAGCATCATTCTAACTTCATGCTTCAATTTCAGATTTTGAATTCCATAGAAAATTAATTATTGATACATAAAACTTCAGATCACTCATTCCGAATATAATATCTTAATTGAATATAAAACTCTTATGCACCTTATATATAATTAAGATAATTTTAATAGTGTATCCAATGGTGGCGGCTTGTATATTATTGCTCTTCCATCCCATGGCCGCCAATCTGCTGTTACCAAGATAAGTTTTTTCGTGAACTTTCTTGCCTCAACCACTAGACTGTTAAAGTTTTTATCTTCCTGGAACCTGTGGGCCTCTTCTACCACGATTATCCAATGCTTTAGCGCATTAGACTGTTTTACTAGATTTAGGTGAGAGAATATTGCTCCAGCTTCCGCTTTACTTATTTCCAGGTTAGGGTTTGGAACAAAACGATATCTTTGGCCCCGCTGTTCCCATCTTATGCTGAAAACTTGGCCCAAGTCAAGTTTTTCGAGCATTTGATATTCGTCTGCTACGTCAATTAATAGTATGCTTGTATCTTGGTCCCATTTTTTTAGGATACTTTTTATAAAGAATGTTTTTCCTGATCCTGGTTCTCCTGTTATCACGCATGGTCGTGTGTCGTTTTCGAGTTTTTCGAAGCTTGCTACTGGGATAAGTCCTTCTCTTTCGGCAATGTTTGTTAAATATAATATTACGCCTTCATAGCTTTTGAAGCCAAGTTTTTTCTTTAAAGTTTGAAGTTTTCTTGTCGCCCTTAAGCTAATACGATATGTTGTCCAAGTATGTATTTCCTGTTCGCTTCCCCATGGGATTACACTATTTTTTCCCTTAACTGGGTGAACTCTGCTTGGGCCACTCATATTTAGTTTTCTCCGAAAATTTCTTTAAACAGTTTATCGAGTTCTGGATCCCGTGAATTGCTCTGATTATATTTTCGTATTTCATTTTTGATGCTTTCATTGACTTCAGCCTCTTTACGCATGCACAGGTTCAGGACACCATTTAATGCCATCATAGTTTCTTCTGCAGTATACGTTTTTTGAGAAAACATTTCTTCGACATGCTTTCGAACGCATGCTATCATTTCCAGTTTGCCTTTTAAGTTAGCTAACCGTTTATAATGTTGGAACCACCTTTTTCCCATACTATTTCGCCTCTTTAGGCTTATAGTGTGGGCAGGAAAGGCAAAGTCCAGGAGCTTTGATAACCTGGTGAAAGAATATTCTTTTAATGCTACCGTCCTCGTCTCGTTCGTAAACTTCTTTTGCGTCAAAGATTTTGCTTGGAGGTTCACTGAAAGGCCATTTTGTGCAGTAGCCTTCTTCGTCAACCCACTTGCAGGATCTAGATCTTCTGCAGCCATTATAAAGTATGAACATTAACTGCTCTTTCATGTTCACGAGAGAGTTCCTGTCTATTTCCTCGTAAACTTTTTCAGCTTCAACCTTAAGTTGCGTCAGAAAACTTTGGAAATCTGAAGACCTTTTCTCCAACTCCTTCAGTTTAAGATCAAGTATAGCAATCTGCTTCAACATATTCTGTACGCTTTCGAAAGGTTCTAGAAGATCATGCACTTTACCTGGAGAACATTTTAGCTCTCTTGCTATAGCACGGTAGCTTAGACCCTGTTTCCTTAGCTCCAGGGCTTTAGGCCTCAAAATTTGGTCATCATATTTTTTTATTGGCATATTCTATCGATATAAAAACATTAGATAAAACGCCAAAAAAGACGTAACCCACAATTCTGTTTAAACTATATTCTGCTGGGAAAAAGAGGGTTTGACCCTTCTCTATACAATAAAAGCATTCTATCAATTGTTAATATTCTAATATTCTAATTTAGAACAAAATTTTTGGCCTTGCTAAAGCTGCTAAAGTTAATTTCCTATTGGCAATAGTATGAATTAGCTTTTTTGCAAAAATACATCATGGTGTCATGATACCATTTTATCTTGCTTGGACTATTGGCAATAGTTTAAGTGGAACATTAAATTTTTGATTTCAGCAGCTTTTCTATTACCTTTTCACGGATGACTTTTTTTTCTTTTTGGCTGGGTATATTTTTCTGGAGCCATTCATCCAAAGTTTTTATTCTTTCCAAAAATTCTTTTTCGAATACGTTAACGGCTTGAGCCATTTTTTCTTTATCTGATGGAAGCAGTACTTCTTCTTTTCCAACGAGCACGGACCAGTAGAGGAACTTGGCCTCTTCGGGGGAGGAGCAGGGTATAGTTTCTCCGTCAACATTTAACCAGACGCCCTCTAAATTTGTTTTGATTTCACATTTTGTTCCCAATGGAAGCTTTTTAACCTCCTTAACTTCAAACATGTCTATATAGGATTCTGGAAATTTTGGTAGAGGAGTTAACCCTGCTTCCCTGAGGACATCTTCAGCTAGAACATCTATTTCATGCCTTCT
>JACIWG010000096.1 GCA_014361085.1 Nitrososphaeria archaeon | reverse complement strand
GAACTCAAAAACGTTTTTGAGCAAATATTTATCATAACTCACATAGAACAGGTTAAAGAAGAATTTGAGCAGAGGCTAATTGTTGAGGAAACTCCAAAAGGCAGTATAATTAAAAGAATCTAAATCTTTTGAAATTTTTCTACTTATACCATATCGTTTTAAGGTCCAGTCTATTAAAGTGTGGATCATCTGAAATTATTTTTCCTCTAAATTGTCTGGCAACAGCCCCTATTATTGCATCAGCTAAAGGCAGATTCTTGTGTACTAAAGCCATCTCTCCAGCCGCAAAAGCTACTTCCTCATTTATAGGAACAATTTTTGCTCCACACCCAATCCACAGCCTTAATCTTATCTTTGCCGAATCTTTTCCAATAACTGAACCTACAACTTTCAAGAATTCTACTATAACAATAGAAGGAATAATTATTTCTTCTTTCGCTAACTTTTTTGTAAAATCTTTTATCATTATTCTTTCATCCTCGGAAGGAGGAAGTGTGTGCGCTATCAAAAATCTTGTATCAATCACTAAAACCATATTCTTCTTTCTTCCTCCAACCGGTCAATAATTTCCTTAAACCTCTTTTCTCCTATCGCTTGTCCTGGCTCTGGTATCCCAGTTTTTGATATAACTATCATGTTATCCTCTAGTTTTACGTAAACTAAATCTCCTTCTTTTATTCCAAGAATGTCCCTGTATGTTTTAGGAATTGTTACCTGCCCCTTACGGGTTACCTTTAAAACCACCTCTTCAGCCATAAGTACTACTGAAAAGTATTACTATTTAAACATTATGTAATAAATTCTCCCCTATTTTGAGTATTTCGCTCAATTTAAAACTTTCGAAATAATCGACTAGCCCAAATTTGATAGAGTTTAGACTGTTATGGTGACTATAAACTTATGTGATTGAGGTTAACTTGACAATATTTAAGAGATTCTGTAGATGGAGGTTGCAAAAAGGAAACCGTGGCTTTAGCCATAGGTAAATATTATATTTCTACTACTGTTGATGGGTTAAGGATGTTGTTTGGATCAAACAGCTTTTTTATTCCCTTCATAATCTCTAAACTTTTTGGATGTACTAGTCTTGAAAGCTCCTTTACCCTTATCTTTCCTATACCATGTTCTCCTGTAATAACTCCGCCAAGCTTTATTGCCGCCTCATATATTTCACTTTTTATTCCATCATATTTGTCTGCATCCTTTTTCATAACATGCGAGTGAACATTTCCGTCGGCTGCATGCCCATATACTGGAATGTATGCATTATACTTTTCAGCTATCTTGTCTATTTCATCTGCCAATTTTCCGATGGCTGAAGGTGGTACGGTTGTGTCAAAAATATCCATGTAATCTTTTTTAAGTGCCGTAAATATATTGCTTCTAATCTTGAGAATAGCCTCCTGCTCATCACGTCTTTCCGCAATTGACGGCTCAAGACCGCCACCTTCAATACAAATTTGTGAAATCTTTTCTGCCTCAGAGTAAACTGCACTTTCTTCTCCAGACAATATTGCTAGGAGGAAAACGTTTCCCTCAACATTCCATTTTTCACTTAAATGTTCAGCAGATATTCTCATAACTTCGCTTTCAACATACTCCAGTGCAAGTGGCGTTATTCCCGCATACAATATCTTTGGCACAGTGTTTAAGGCATCATGTCTTGTGTTAAATGGTAGAAGAAGTGTTAGAGTGTAGGGTGCCTTTGGAGTAAGTTTTATCACAGCCTTTGTAACTATACCCAAAGTTCCCTCGCTGCCTATGATTAAATGTAGGAGACTGTAGCCCATGTTGTCCTTCAAAAGTTTTCCACCGAAGTTTACAATTTCACCAGTTGGGAGAACAACTTCAACTCCTTTAACAAAGTTTCTCATTATACCATGTTTAACAGCCCTTGCTCCACCAGCATTACATACAACAAGCCCACCAATCTGTGCCCCCTCATCACCGGGATGAGGTGGGAATGATAGTCCCGCTTCATCCGCTGCTTTAAGCAGTTTACCTAAAGTTGCTCCAGCACCAACTGTAGCCATCAAATTCTCTTTATCAACCTCTATTGCATCCAATCTCTCTAGAGAAACTATTATACCATCTCTTGTCGGTACAGCTCCTCCGACAAGTCCTGTGCCCCCTCCTCTAGGATAAACTGGAATCCTTTTCTCGTTTGCAAGCTTCAAAATTTCTGAAATTTGTTCACTAGTGTTTGGCCTAACCAGTATACAGTTTGATGCAGCTTGAGGTCTAACTGGCAAGCATGTTTCATCAAAAAGGTAGCTTTCCATAAGCTCCCTCTTATCTATAACCGCATCCCTTCCAACAATATCAACCAGTCTATCAACAACTTCTTTAATCAACATTTCCTCACCTTCCTTGCCTTTATCTCCTTAATTAAAAGGGGTATAACCTCATATAGGTCTCCAACTATTCCATAATCTGCAACCTTAAATATTGGTGCTGAAGGGTCAACATTTATTGCAATGATCGTTTCAGAATCCTTCATTCCAGCAAGATGTTGTGGTGAACCAGAAATTCCACATGCAATATAAAGTTTTGGTTTAACCGTGTTTCCACTGAATCCCACCTGATGCTCCTTACTTATCCAGCCTTCATCAACTGGGGTTCTACTTGATCCTACAACTCCACCCAATAAGTCTGCAAGCTCCTTTAGTAGATTAAATCCATCTGGGGAACCTAGACCTCTTCCGCCAGAAACTATGACTTCCGCATCAGCAATATTCAATTTTCTTGTACCATATTTTCCAACAAATTTAACATTCCTTTCCCTAGGCTCTTCAGCCTCTTTAACTATAACTGCACCCCTTCTCTTCGAATTTCTAGGGCAAGCGTTCATCACCTTATATCTTACTGTTGTCATCACAGGTTTGGTTTTGGTTTTAATATGTGCAAGGATGTTTCCAGTAAACGCTGGCCTAATCTGTATAAGTTCACCTTTTTCATCAACTTCTAAATCTATACAGTCTGCGGTTAATCCTGTTTTAAGTGCTGCGGCAACTCTTGGAGCTAAGGATCTTCCAAAGTGTGTTGCCCCAACCAAAAATATGTCTGGTTTCTCCTCTTCAACTAGTCTAACAAGATTATGCTTAAAGTTGATTATATTCGGACCAGAAAAAAGTTCACTGTTATATAAAAACACTTTGTCTGCACCATAATATATAAGCTCCATGCAAGCATCTTTACCTACTTGATTTCCCATAACAATGGCGCAAAGCTCTCCACCTAATCTCTCAGCTATTTCCCTACCCTTACCTAAAAGTTCAAAAGAAATTGGATGAAATCCTCCATCTCTAAGTTCTGTTAGAACAAAGATCTTGCTACGATAGGATTCCATTTTTATATCAACCTCTTTTTCACAAGAACATTTAAAATGTTCTCTAATCCCTCATTAACGCTTCTAAAAATCTTACCCTCCCTAAACCTCTCTTGAGGTATAACAACCTTATGAACATTTGTTGGCGAGCCAAAGTAGCCAACACAATTTAAGTCAATAATCCCTTCCAAGTCTGCGGCATGCCAAACTTTAACATCACTTTTCATCGCCCTAAGCTTATCCTTTAAAGTTGGCAACCTAGGCTTGTTCACATCCTTAGTCACACTAACCAGAACCGGATAAGTCGCCTCAATAGTATATGATGCGTCATTCATTTCAGAAACTACAACAATATTTTTGTCACTTACATCAACAATCTTTGAAACATAATATACATGTGGAATACTAAGTTGTTCCGCAACTTCAGCGCCAACCTGACCCGTGTCTCCATCAACAGTCTTCTCTCCACATAAAATGATATCATATTCTCCAATCTTTTTAATTGCACCAGCAAGTGTATAAGATGTAGCCCAAGTATCTGCTCCAGCAAACTTTTTATCTTCCAACAATATTGCTTCATCAGCACCTCTAGCCATCGCATCCTTTAAGGAACTTACAGCTTGAGGTGGTCCCATACTTAATGCAATTATGTATCCTCCAACCTTTTCTTTAATCTGGGCTGCAGCCTCTAGAGCATTTAAATCGAATGGATTAATTTCGGCGGGAGCAGAACTTCGGTCTATTCTTCCAGTTTCAACATCAAATCTGACCTTTTCAATGTCGGGCACTTGTTTTATGAGAACAATTATCTTTAATGTCATGTTATCGACACATTCTAAAAAATATTATATAAAATTTCCCCATTTTTTAAAGTTTCATTTATATATAATAAACTTTATCCCAAGATAGATGGTCACTGAAACTGCTTCAATGGAAGGTAGGCCTAAGTTTACTAAAAAGCATATTGCACTTTTGTCAATTGGTCTTTTTATACTAACAATTTTTATGATATTATCTGACTTCAATTCTGTTATAGAAGTCATGTTAGCTTCTGATAAAATCAATTTTTTTCTAGGCTTTACCTCAATGTTTGTTGGAGTAATATTCTATACAATCTCATGGACACTGTTGCTGAATTCGTCTGGTATTAAATTAAAGTTTCTGAGGGCCTTTGAAGGAGTGTGGATAAGCGTTTTCTTTAACATAATAGTTCCCACCGCCTCAATTAGTGGTGAAGTATTTAGAATATGGTATGCTGTTAAAGAAACTAATAGTGGTTATGGGAATGCTGCGGCAACAGTGTTCATACATAGAATTTTGTGTTTTATTCCATTTATGCTCGGATCCATTCTAGGACTCATTTACTTTCTAATAGCCTATAACCTTCCCACATATCTATCCACTATACTCATACTTATCTCAACAGTCATAAGCTTTGGTTTTCTTCTACTGCTTATGCTATGGATTAAACCAAAGATTACAATTAAAATTGTCTTTAAAATAGCTGGTTTGATAGAAAAATTAGTCTACAAGAAAAATCCTTCAAGACTCAGAGATTCTTTACAAAAGGTTTTTGAAGAATTCGAATTTTCTCTAAAGATGTTAGGTTATAGAAGACGCCCACTATTTTTATCTTTAATATTTGCGATATTTTTCTGGCTCCTTGATGTAGCTGTAGCCTACTTTGTTTTTCAATCACTAAACTATCCAATACCCTTTGCTTTAATTGTAGCAGTATACACAATAGGAATTACTGTGCAAATAGTTCCAGTCGGGATACCTGGAATGATTGGAATTGTTGAAACAATAATGTCTGGACTATATACGTTAGCAGGTATTCCGTTAAGTATTAGTGTGGCAGCTACAATGATGATTAGATTTATAATGATGTGGTTGGAAGCATTAATAGGAGGTATAGCATTTATTTTATACACAAGAAGAAGGTGAGTTAACCACACGAAGTGTATTGATTCTAAGTCCTGTTAAACTATTATATTTTGATCATTTCCTCAGGCAACTTTATTCTTCTAAATAAAATCCAAAACAACAATATTGATACTATGTAGAGAACTGTTGCGACATAGAAAGGTTCATTTAAATGTCCTTCACCCATTAGCATTGCACCAAAGGTTGCACTTATCGAATTAGGTAATCTCCAAAGAGATGAACTTATACCAGATGCAGCTCCTCTCTCATCTTCGGCAACGAGCCCCATTATTAGAGACTGTTGAAGAGGGTTAGCCATGTTCATAAGAAAGGTTCTAATAATATATAGAACGCTTGCTACAATATAGGTTGGAGAAAGGGGTATTGAAAACATGAATATTGTTGAAGCACTTTGTGTTACTACAATAGAGTTAACTACTCCAAGCTTTCTAGCGAGCGCTGGAACTGCGAGGTTAGTAAAACCCATTAATAAGTTAGATATGCCAAGTATTGGACCACTGTAAGCATCTGTTATACCATACTTTAGATAAAACCATCTTGCCATAAGGGGTACGAATAATCCTGCTCCAAAAGCTAGTATTGCTCCTGTCAAAGTATATTTTAAGAGAATGCCTAAGGACTTTCTTGGCACCCACGACCTATTTTCAATATGCTTAAAATTCCCTTTCTCTTTCACCCTTAAAAGAATAAAGGTTGCTGAAAAGCTGAGTAATGCTAATATAACAAAAAACATGATATGC
>JACIWG010000095.1 GCA_014361085.1 Nitrososphaeria archaeon | reverse complement strand
CTGAAAAGGTTTCCTCTATAGGGGTTGAAAAGATTATTTTTGGTGTTCCAGAACAAGACGGCTCATTTAAGCCTTTGAATGGGAAATATCAAGTTTACGTTTTAATGTACTGTGAAAATCGAGATGACAGTATAGGGGATGTTGCAATGGTTTTCGGTGGTAAAGTTTATGGTCTAATGGGTACAGATACTCTTGGAAGAGACCTATTCCAAGGCCTTCTTTTCGGCTTCCCAGTAGCACTTTTGATCGGGCTCGCTACCTCAATTCTATCCACGATTATAGGTGCTGTGTTGGGTATAATTAGTGGATATGTAGGTGGAAAAATAGACCTTATAATACAAAGGGTAGCCGATATTGTTAACAACATACCCCTCTTACCGCTTCTGATATTCTTCACATTTATCTTTGGAGGCAAGCTTTGGGTTATAGTTTTCATACTAGTAGTATTTGGTTGGCCTGGTCTCGCAATAATAGTACGTTCCATGGTTCTCTCGCTAAAATCATCAAATTTTGTTGAAGCCGCTGTTGCTGTTGGTGCAAGCAGTGGTAGAATAATGTTAAGACACATATTTCCACAGGTTGCACCATTTATCCTAGCACAGCTTATATTCTATACTCCACAAGCAATTTTGTCAGAATCTGCATTAAGCTTCTTAGGGCTCGGTGACCCATCAATACCCACATGGGGGCAGATACTTGATTACGCGTTTAGAAATGGTGCAGTCTATCTAGGTTACTGGTGGTGGATTCTCCCTCCAGGCCTTTTAATCATATTTTCGGCTATAACTTTCGTCTTACTAGCGTTAGGTTTGGAGCCTGTAGTTAACCCTAGACTAAGGAGGAGAAGATAGAAATGTCCTCAAATGTTCTTGAAGTAGAAGGATTAAATTTAGCTTACAAGACAGTAAGAGGTGACCTTTTAGCAGTAAAGGATGTGTCTTTTTCACTAAAGCCTGGAGAGTCGTTAGGTATTGTTGGGGAGTCAGGTTGCGGTAAGTCGAGTACAGCCTATGCTCTAATGAAAATGCTTCCACCAAATACTTCAATGTTTACTGGCAAGATAATTATTGATGGCGAAAATGTAATGGAATTGAATGAAACTGAGCTAAGGAGAAAAATAAGGTGGAAGAAGATTGCAATGGTCTTTCAAGGTGCGATGAACTCACTAAATCCAGTTATAAAGGTAGGCTTCCAGGTCGCTGAACCCCTGATTGTTCATGAAAATGTTCCAAAAAATGAGGCGCTTGAAAAAGCTAAGGAACTATTTAAGCTGGTTGGATTACCTCAAGATTTCATTAACAGGTATCCTCATGAACTAAGTGGAGGTATGAAACAGAGAGTTGTTATAGCCATGTCTCTTGTGTTGAACCCAAAAATTCTGATTTTAGATGAACCAACTTCTGCATTAGATGTCATGATACAAGCCCAAATCATGAACATGCTCAAAGACCTTAGAAAAACGTTAAATATCTCAATAGTATTCATAACACATGATATTGCCATAGCAAGCGATTTATGTGACAAAATTGCTGTAATGTACGGCGGACAAATTATGGAGTTAGGTTCATCAGAGCAGGTTTTACTTGACCCAAAACATCCCTATTCAGCAAAACTTATAGGAAGTATCCCAACACTTAGAAGTGATAAAAAGCTAGAATTTATTCCAGGCGCTCCTCCGGATCTAGTTAATCCTCCCCCTGGATGCAGGTTCAATCCAAGGTGTCCATATAAATTTGATCCATGTGATAAGAGTGAACCTCCTCTCTACATTTTGGATGGGGGTAGGCAGGTAAAATGTTTCCTTTATAAAATGAAAGGTTCAGGTGAATAAATTGGTAGAAGATAATGCTATATTGAAGCTAGAGAATGTGAAAACCTACTTCTTCTTACCTAAAGGTTTGTTCAAAACACTTGTCGTTAAAGCCGTCGACGGTGTCTCACTAGAAATGAAAAGGGGTGAGTCTCTTGCTATTGTTGGAGAGTCAGGTTCAGGTAAGACAACTCTTGGAAGAACTGCAATAAGACTAATAGAACCTACCGAGGGCAGAATAATTTTTGATGGAAAAGACATAACACACATGAGTGATGAAAAGGAAATGAAAATGTTTAGAAGAAGTGCTCAAATAATATTTCAAGACCCATTCATGTCACTTAACCCCTACATGACAATAAGAGAAATTCTTGAGGAGCCCTTAATAATACACGGCTACAATGATGCTGAAGAAAGGAAAGAAATCATAGTAAAGTCTCTAATTGATGTAAAACTACAGCCTCCAGAAGAATTTCTTCTAAAATATCCTCATATGCTAAGTGGTGGACAAAGACAAAGGGTAGGAATAGCTCGAGCGATGGTCCTCAATCCAAAATTTATTGTCGCCGACGAACCAGTTTCCATGATAGATGCATCCAGTAGAGCAGAAATCCTCTACCTCTTCAAAAGCTTGCAAGAAAAATATAACCTAACCTTCATGTACATAACACATGATATTGCAACAGCAAAATATTTTTCAGACAACCTTGCTGTAATGTACCTAGGAAAGATTGTAGAATATGGATCAACTAGGGAAGTAATATTAAACCCAAAACATCCGTATACCTCAGCATTAATAACAGCTGTTCCAGACCCTGACCCGAAAAACAGGTTCATTTATCGGAAGGTTATAAGCGGTGAAATTCCAAGTGCAGTAAACCCTCCTCAAGGTTGTAGATTCCATACGAGGTGCCCCTATAAATTTGATCCATGTGATAAGAGTGAGCCTTCTTTGATACAAGTTAACCTTAACCATATGGTTGCCTGTCACCTATACAATAAAAAGTAGTTGAAATCAAAAAATAAATTATAAATTAATTTAATTAAATTTTTACTTAAAAAATTTTAAACATCCCACTTTAAAAGGAATCATTATAGGATAATAACAATAAGCTTAAATATTCACCTTAACCACCTTAACGATAATATGAGTCGACAATATTGTATAAAAAGAATATCTGCGATCGCCATCCTAACAATATTTGCACTAACATTTCTCACAACAATACCAATATCCTTTGCACAGGCAAAAACTGGTCCGGCCTCTGATACAATAATATTTAAAAGAGTTCCACTAGATGTTGTACCAGAAGCCCTTAAAGCAGGTGATATTGACTACTACATCTTTGGTCTAAGGCCCTCCCAAGCTATAGCTTTAAGGGGTGTTCCAGGAATTGATCTATACTATGCTCCAGCTGGATTAGTTGACATAATACTTAATCCTGCTCCATACACCGAAGATAAACTTAATCCTCTTTCGTTAAAGGAAGTGCGATTTGCATTAAACTATATCATGAATAGAGATTATGTGGTGAACGAAATCTATAAAGGCTATGCTTCACCGATGGTAACCTTCCTATCCTCCTATGACCCTGACTTTGTAACAATATACGACCTGGTAGCAAAATACGAATTCGGTTATAATCCAGAATTAGCTAATTCTCTTGTTACAGCGGCTCTAACAAAGGCTGGTGCTACAAAGGTTGGAGGTAAATGGACCTATAAAGGTCAGCCAATAGCATTAAACTTTATAATAAGAATTGAGGATGAGAGAAGAGAAATTGGTGACACTTTTGCTTCGGAGCTTGAAAAGTTAGGTTTTACAGTAAATAGGCTTTATATGCCATTTGCACAGGCTATTGATATCGTATATGGTACTGATCCTAAGGAACACCAGTGGGACCTTTACACTGAAGGATGGGGTAAAAGTGCCCCCGACAAGTACGAGTATGGAACCATTAATCAGATGGGTGCACCTTGGTTCGGTTACATGCCAGGTTGGACTGAACCAACTTTCTGGAACTATGAAAACAGTACTATAGACGATTTAGGTCAAAAGATATACAATGGGCAATTTAAGAGTAAAGAAGAAAGAGAACAATTATACAGGAAGGCAACTGAAATGATTATTCAAGAGTCGATTAGGATATGGGCTGCAACAAGACTAGACATTCATCCTGCAAAAACTAATGTTGCAGGCTTAACCAACGACCTTGGTACGGGACTAAGGTCTCCATTAACTACAAGAGAAGCTTATGTGTCTGGAAAGCCTACCCTAACCATAGGCCACCTTTGGGTTCACACTGCCACATCTGTTTGGAACCCATTCGGAGGCCATCAGGACGTCTATAGTGTTGACATTTGGAGAGTTGTTTCGGACCCATTTGTCTGGAACCATCCATTTTCAGGTCTACCTATGCCATTCCGTGCAGAATATACTGTTAAGACGGCGGGTCCAGAGGGTAAACTCGATGTCCCTGCTGACGCTTTCATGTGGGATGCGGCATCTCAAAGTTGGAAGTCAGTTGGTTCAGGAGTTAAGGCTACATCAATGGTCACTCTAGACTTCTCAAAATATTTGGGGAGCAAATGGCATGATGGTACAACAATAACATGGGCTGACCTCCTATGGGGTATGTATGCATGGTATGATTTAGCAAACAATCCTAATAAAGCTTCACTTGAAGGTGCACTAGCTTCTCAGATAAAGTCAATTATAGAACCTGTTAGAGGGTACAGGATTGTGGGCAATAGTCTTGAAGTTTACCTAGACTACTGGCATTTTGATTCAAACTATATAGCTAGCTTTGCAATACCATTCTACTCCTTCCCATCATTGCACTATCCATGGGTTGTTGGTGCCGCTATGGATGATGTAGTATTTAATAAGAAGACAGCATCATATTCTCAAGCAACTTCAAGGGCGAGGAATGTTCCATGGCTTTCTATGGTCCTTAAAGATCATGCCTCAATGGTTGCAGACTCTCTCTCTTCTCTTAAAGCTTCAGGCTTCTTCCCATCAAACGTTTTCACGGTAGCAGGAAAATCTTATGCAAGCAAAGATGAAGCTACCACAAGAATAGATTCCGCACTCAAATGGTTTAACACATACGGTCATCTTGTAATAAGTGATGGTCCATTCTATCTATACAAGTATGATCCCGCTGCACAGTATGCTGAAATTAGAGCTTTCAGGGATCCAACCTATCCATTCGGTCCAGGTAAATGGTATTTCGGTAAGCCTGAAACGCCAGAATTTAAGAGTGTAAGTGTACCAACTGTATTGCAGGGGCAGACTGCAAAAGTAGATGTGGAACTTGCTGGACCAACACCTTTGGGTGTTAAATACCTGGTAAAGGATACAAGAACCGGTGCCATTCTTAAGTCAGGTTCTGGTACAGCGGTTTCACCTACAAAGTTTACCATCGAACTTCCAGCCGACTTCACCTCATCTCTTAACGTAGGCGTTTACGAGATTACAATAGCTGGATACAGTGATGTAGTCGCCTTCGTGTCAGCAGAAAAAAGGTACTTTGATGTAATGAAACCTGTTCCCACACTCACTATTACAACACCTACACTTACTTCACCTGGAACGGTTACTACAACAGTAGCTCCAACACTAACATTTACCACAGAAATGCCTAGTGTAGTTGGAAGTGCTTACATTGGCATAGGCGTAGGCCTAGTAATTGGTGTCATAGTCTTAGCGGTTGTACTGATGAGAAGGAAAAAGGCGTAACTTTCCCTCCTCTATTTTTTATTCTAAAATGAGCTATTTTATTCTTCTAAAAATAATACCCTTTTTCAAGGAAAAGCTCATAAACCTAAACGAACTCTTAAATCTTGTTAAGTTAAGTGAAATGACTGTTTTAGAAGCCCTTGACCCGCTAATTAAGAATGGTTATGTAATAGAACGTGATGGTATGCTAAGATTTGAAGATGATTCTTCTATTATTGCTTCCATATTAGCCCTTAAACTTGGTGCATCTTTAAATGATGTTTTAAAGGTTGTTAGTTGGCGGGATTTTGAAAATTTTGCTGAAAAGGTTCTTTTGGAATATGGTTACAGTACATTTAGAAATTTTAGGTTAAAGGAGCCCAGGTTAGAAGTTGACGTGCTCGCATTGAAAAAAGATTTTGGTCTTGTTGTGGACTGTAAGCAGTGGAAAAAGAGCATTACATTTTCGAAATTAAGGTCAACTGTTTTAAAACAGGTTGAGCGTACAAAAACAATTTT
>JACIWG010000094.1:1388-6052 GCA_014361085.1 Nitrososphaeria archaeon | reverse complement strand
AGAAACTAGTGTAATTTTTAGGATGCCTATGAAGTAAATTTTTCTAGTACGTCCCTCTTTACTATGTTAAAACTTTGTAATTTTCCAATAATCACAGGCTCAAGCTCCTGCACCCAGACACTTTCTAAACTTTCAATGTTTTCAACAAATTTTCTAGTATCAAACTTCATTTTATAAAATTTCAACTTTTTATCTATAAGAGATAAATCGATTTTTACACCCATTTTAATTAAGAACCAGAGGCCGTATAGGTCTCTTGCTTTAACCCGTTTGACTATTGCCCTAACCTTTTCCGCTAAAATTTCTTCCAAGTCCATTACTACAACAATGAAGGGTAAGATGTCTGGATAAGGTGGCCTAACTTCACTTGCCACGACATTTTTTATAACCTTTTCCCTCCTACTTACTTCAACTCTAATATAGCATCTTTCTATTTCTTTAGTAAATAATGGTCCCTCCGCACCTATTCTAAAGGAAAATGAGGTAGGTTCATCTTCTACTATCCTGAAAGTAGCCCTTATACCTAAGGCCTCAAAGTCACTTTTAACTTCATCAACTAATCTTTTTAGTTCAAGAGTTCCATCTAGGGTGAAATCTAAGTCTTCGCTGAATCTATTTAAGCCATATAATAAAGCTAATGCAGTTCCACCTTTAAATACAAGTTCTCTTGAAATATTAGAATATATGCTTTTCAGGAGAATTGTTTGCATGTAATTTTTTTCTTGCTGAAAAGGTTTCAGTCCGGTTAATTTTGAAATCCTTAATAATGTTGCCCTATCTATCATTCTAAAACCTCATTAACATATAATCTCCATTTGCTATTAAATTTTCCTAAAGACTCTATTGCGGGATTAAGCTTGTAGGGTGTCCTAGTTTTTACTTCTAAGTTGGTTTTTACTCCTAATAAATCAAGTAAGTATCCCAGTCTCCTATTTACAGCCTCAACCCTAATTTTTGATGCAAATTCAAGTAGTCTTCCAATATTTGCATCCTTTAATGCATGATAAACTTCACTTAATGGACAATATCTTGGCATATAAAGTGAGTCCAAAATCGCTTTCTCCAATTCCGCTAAAAATATGAAACTGTTTCCCTTTTCAATTCTCTCAAAACCGAACATGAATTCTGGGCTAAGCTTAACAAACTTTATCTTCATACCAAAACTTTCGAGCCCTCTTCTCCTTTTTGAGGATGCTACAAAAATTTCGTTAACTGTCTGCATTGTTTTACCATGCAAGAAAAGTGCGGTAAAGAAAGAAATATATGAAGGATATATCAGCTGTGTTGATACTAGAAAGGGGTCATTGTAGACTGTAAACTTTCCACGCTCCACCTTATACAATAAATTACTCTTCAGCATCCTGTTAATGTACACATATGCAACATCTCGGCTTAAACCAGTGACCTTTAAAATGTCGTTTAAAGTAAACACTGCCAACCTACTTTCCCTTAGTATGTCTACTATTTTCCTAAGGTTCACAAACAAAATCCACAAACACTGTATATATAAATGTTTTATCCTTAACATTTTTGTTAAAGATAATGCCATAAAATATACCCGAATATATGTTATAAATGTAAGTGTATGAAAAATGTTACTTTTATCCAAAAAAGTGTCTAACCAAAGATCATCACTATAGAGAAAACTAGTCGTGTAAGTTTAGAATGGAGACCTATAAACTTTTTACAGTCTCTTTTTAATTTTATTATTTGAGACTATTAAAGTTTTTATTTTAGATTGAATAAACTTTCTTTGGACAGTTTTGAAACCCATTTTTAAAGTATTAGAAGATAAAGGTAGGGAAGTTGAAGGAGACTTTGTAGCTGTAGAGAAAAAACAGGGTCACATAGAATTTGATACAGGATTACATGTTTCTATTATAGGGAGAGGAAAAGAGTTGTTTAAAGAAGTTGATTTTGAACAAGGTTCTCTAGCTCAAAATTTATTTGATAACCTTGGTTTTGGACAGGGTTACATGTTATGTGAGGAAGGTACACTATTTGATATATGCTTTGCCTTTTTCCTAACAAAAAATAAGCCTTTACCAACTTTTGCTAAAGCAATCGCTAAAGGAAAGAATCTTGTTAAAAGCATTTCTGGATTTTTCCTGCCAGTATATAATGTCAAAAGTTTAAAGTATGATATTGTACCACACTTGCATATTATATTTAAAAATGTTGAAAGTGGAGGAATCTTCAGCGGTCACCTGATTGACGCATCATCCGGTCATCTTAAAGCCAAAATAGTTCCATTGATGGGGAAGACCCTTAAAAGGGATGTGGACCCGAATACTGGCCTAATGTACCTGAGAACATATCCTGTTGGAGATTTTAGCCCAAAATCCGGTGACATAATTCTATTCGCTTTCGGCCCAAGAGAAAAATTTCCAACAAAGCTTTTCAAACTATTATCCAAATATTGTATATGGAAAGCGAGAATAGTATTTGCTGTAGGCACTTTAACTTCAGCATATTTGAACGAATCTTCTGGCATTATTGTAGCAAGGCCTAGAGAGGGCCTTGAGCTAGCACATACTAAAGGTGAAGCCATTTTTAAAGAAGATTCCTTCAAACATAGAATTATTGTACATTTAACGGACAGATATGGAAAACAGTATAATGGTATGCTTTCGCATGGTAGAGTTAAAGAGCTTGTTGAAGGATTGATTGAAGTTGAAAATTAATAACCTGCTTACAAGTTTAAAGTAGGTGTTCTCCTTGGTCAAAGTTATTTTTTTGGGTGTTGGAGGATGGATTTCTGAACCAAGCTTAGGCTACACTTCCATCCTTATAGAAAATTGTGAAGGCGAAAAGATGCTGTTGGATGCTGGAGAAGGTGTTTATAGAATGTTAAAGTGCTGTGGTTATGATGTTGACGACCTAAATTATGTGGTTATAACACATTCACATGGAGACCATGTGCTCGGCTTACCGACTTTAGTGCAGATGAGAATACATAAGGGTTTGAAAAGGCTTCAAATCATAACTTCACCTGAAACATCTGATGCTATAAGAAACTTACTCAATATCACCTGCAATTTTATTCCAGAAAATTTTGTAGAAATAATTGAGTTAAATTATTTTGTTGAACATAAAGTTGGAGGATTCAAGCTAAAATTTATTAAAGCACCTCACACGGTTCCAGCAGTATCTGTTAAAGTGGAGGCTGATGAAAAAACAATCGTATACAGTGGTGATACAGTATATAATCCGAATTTGATAGAATTTGCTAAAGGATGCAACCTATTAATACATGAGGCCGCCAACTATTCGAATGACGCATACAAGTATGGGCACAGCTCATACGATGAGGCTATAAGGATAGCGTTAGAAGCTGAAGCAGAAACACTTGCACTAATACACTTTTATCAGACACCATTACCTGTAAAAATAGAAGATTTTTCTGGCAGACTTCCAAGAATATTTATCCCATACCCTTGTACATTTTTGGAAATTTAAAATTGGTTTAAAAGTATTCTATCAGAATATAGCATACAGCAAACTGTACAAAATATATGAGTAATGAAGATGGGACAAGCCACTTAAAAACTTCTCTTATCTTTGACTTAAAAAAACTTACAGTCAAAATAAGACATAAATGGAGTGGGGATGTAAAATAGGCTAAAAAACTGCTCATATATAGTAGGGCCACCTGTGCTGGAATAAACTTTTCGAAAGCACCAGTAACAAGGGAAGCGCTCATTATCGCTGAAGTTTGAGGTTCAGCTGTTATAAATCCGAAGATTAAAGGAATCAGACTGAAAAACGCTATAGTCGGAAAACCGAATGAAATAGCGTTTTCGACAATAAATGAGTCAACATGCATGTACCTTATAATGTTTCTGAAATATAGTGCTCCAAGGACAGAGGCGACAAGAGGCCATCTAAAACCCTTTTTTACCACATTCATAACATTTGAAGGTTTAATCTTTCCTAACAAAATTGCAGAAGATATGCCCAAAAGTAGTGAAAAGATGAGATGAAGACCTAGTATGTTGGATACGATCGTTAAAGCGACTGGAACAATCCCCTTCACAAACTTGTAGAAGAAGTTGTCTTCACCTTTCTTAACATCATAAGATTTTATTGGCTTTATGAGTAAAAAGTAGCCTAGGACAACATAAACTATGAATGCTGGAATATCTATAACAATGATATCGTATATGTTCATATTAGTTATCCTACAAACAACAATAAGTGTTGTAACCAGTGGAGAGACAAAGAACCACATGTGCCTAAACCATAAATTTATCAAACTCCTCTTTTCACTATCAACTTTAAGCTTCTCTGCCTCACCATCTATTAGAGGGGCAGAAATTAGTGCACCACCCATCATAGGAAATAGGCCGAATACTGATGGAATAATAGCCAAAACAGCCCTTTGAGATAACATGGCCTTTAAGCCGTCAATAATTTCATCAATTAACTTGCTTTCGATCATAGCCTGTGCAAAAATTGGAATAAGTGAGACTGCTAAAACAAGTTCATAGGTAATCTGATCACTTGCTGTCATTAAAAGAGTAGACAATATGCCATTCAAGTCTATGCCAAAAAGAATTCCTAAAACTATAGCGCCCAAAAAAAGGGCTAGACCATAATTAACATGCTTCACAACCAATAAGATAACAAGCCCATAGCTGATTACAAGCGCTAGAAAGCCTAAA
>JACIWG010000094.1:0-1378 GCA_014361085.1 Nitrososphaeria archaeon | reverse complement strand
CCAAGTCTCTCGTCAAAACCTAGAAAGAAAGTAAAATAAAAATATTTTTAAAACTTTAAAAAACAAAGTTAAAAAGTTTAAAATAACATAGGATCCATTAACCTAAACCTATCAAATTATTGTATACTTCTATTGTCTTACAAAAAATTTTCTTGGAAACCTTGCCTTAAAATTGGTATTAAAACTTCATTATTAAAGTTGTTAACAAGTTTTATGGAACTTAAATGGATTGCGTCAACATCGTCATCGACTTTAGTGGAAACATCTATCATAAGTTCCGGGTTAACGTGAACTATTATACCAAAACCTTTCAAAGTACCCTTATACTCTAAGGCAACAAACATCCTATTAAGTGCATAGGAGCTAAAAGACAATATCCTACTATTTTCGTCGTACAAAATATGTGGAACATCAGAGGGTTTTACAACAAGCTTCCATCCATCATCATTCAATTTGCATAAACTATAATTGCCAAAAAAGGAAGTGTCATTTAAGTAAAAGATTCTGTTCAAAAACTTAACCTTCAAATTAAAAAGACTAAAACTTCTAATCGTTCCCCTTGAAAGAAAACGCCTATACTGATTCAACCTCCTATGAAACCTTTCCCCTCTAGTCTTCTGCCTAGCCTTAGCCCTTCTAACAAAAACAACCTTTTCAGGATATGCTGCAGAAAGAGTTTTAAAAAGACTAGAATTATTTAAACCACCCTCATCTTCAAGACATAATACAACATCCGGTTTCAACTTTAAAACAGTATTAACCTTATAATCTAAACCTTTATCCCTAACATAGCCATCAGTATTAACTATAAGAATGTCAGCGGAACCCTTTATTGCAAGACACCTTAAACGTAAAATGGATTCAATAACATGATCTTGAAAGCCTCTAGGAGAAATTATTCCAAGAAAATCATAATAGTCTGCAACAAGCTCCCTAAGGTCAAAAAAGTTTTTTTCAACAAACTTTAGTCCAATACATCCTGGTGGCGCCAAATCACCTTGGCCAAGGTCACCATCAAGTATACAAGCCCTTAACCCTTTAGAAATAGCATAATTAGCCAAATAAGTTGAAAGTGTAGACTTACCAGAATCAGTTTCACCAACAACCATTATCTGAAAAGGCCTAGCCTCTAAAGAAGCTTTTTCAAAAACCCTTTTCACCTCCTCCACCCAAATTTTTACACCACAACCACTTTCAGACAGCCAAAATCTTCCACCATCAAATGCTGAAACAGAAACAAGAGCGTTCTCGAAAGATTCTACTGGAACAATCCTATTCCTTTTAACATGAAAACATTCATGCTCACAAAATTTTATCCCCAAAATCTCCACTACACCCTTCAATACTTCCAGTTCAGCAGGCCCCTGAACCATTAAGG
>JACIWG010000093.1:2084-6100 GCA_014361085.1 Nitrososphaeria archaeon | reverse complement strand
TTAACGTCCCCTAAAACATAAAGAGACTTTGCATTCAATCGTTTACCTAAATCTGTAAGATCATGGGCTAGAACTGATGTCCTCTGGGGAACACTTACACCTTTCCTTATAAGCTCAACTTCATAGCCTAAATGTATGTCTGAGACAACTAACGTTCTCCTTTTACAATTTAGTAATATGGCATGGTCTTTGAACAATACTCTAACATTATTGGACATTGAGTAAACATTTCCCTTGACGATAGGGTGTGAGATTTAAAGCTTATGCTAAATACTATTCTCTAAATACACTTCTTTTTCTGAAATTAGTGGAAATATTTCTGAAACAATGTACATTGAAAGTTCTGGAACATCTATCTTTGTAAATGAAACAACGATCCCATTTCTTGTGAAACCAACAACGTATCCAAACTTTTTTGACCTAGTAACCAGATACCAGAGCTTTCCGTGAGTAAGATATTCGGAATATAGGGAAGTGTTTGCGAGGCTTGACCCATATAATGAAAGCTTGCTAATATTAGGTATGTCGACATCGTCAAAGAATAGAACCTTCGCATCTTCCATGTGCTCCTCATGATATCTTCTTATAGTTTCAGCCTCTATCCTCGCCTCCAAGATTTTTCCTGGAACAAGATATATTATTTTACTAAGCTGGTTCGCAATATTATTGGCTCTCTCCTTTTTTTCGAAGACAAGAAGAAAAAGTCTCCTTTTCTCATAAACATGAAATTCGAAGACTGTTTCATATGTTCTAGGTATTAGCCTTAGCTCACCCTTGCTTGGAACATGCAAGGGTATATCATAGCAGAATGTTCCCCTTAACATTTCCCCCCTAATTTCTAGATCTTTAACTTCATTCACTAGCTCAATCTTCTGTGTTCCTTCAACGTATTCGTTAGCCACTTTGAATCCCTTAAGTTTTAAAGCCAACTCCTCTAAAGGAACAAATTCTTGTGAAACAAAGATTTTGCACGCTAGAACCATAGGAGATGTTATTAGGTAATCGTATAAAACCTTTTCTTCAAATTCTTTCTACTCACTTCTATAATTTCGTTTACAAGTTCATCTGATAAAATCCTATATTTTTCTAAAATATTTTCTGCATCCTTCAATTTTAATGTTGGTTCAGCTATTACGAAGGCTGACAGTCCCCCATACTTTTCAACAATTTGAGCTGTTTTAACCAATCTCCTGTAAACTTTTTTCAATGCTGATGGAGGTTTTAATACACCTGTAGCCATCCTAATAGCTAACCTTTTCACCTTATCCTCTTCCTCTTGAACTAACCCAATCTTCTTTGATCCACATTTTGGACAACTTATTCCATAAATCAAGTTCTTTACCCTAAAGGTATCAACATATTTCCAGCATTCAGTGCAAGTTACTGTAAAAGCCTCCTCCAAAAGCCTTGCCCTAACAACTTGTATTATCAAATGCTTTAGTCTTTCAGGTGGAACTATTTCTGTCCTTCTGCTAAGCTCCTCCATACCTACTCTTGCTATAGGAGAAAGTTCTTCTCTTGGAACAATCTCTAAACGTACCTCATTTGACCTTATCATTTCAAGTACTCTTCTAGAATTTTCTAGATCTGTTTCACTTCTCAAAGTACTTCTTAGAGCCTCTTCTACTACAACGGTATCCTTTAACGCTTCAACCAGTTTCTGGATTGAAATGTCCGTTAATGTTGCATCCTTTGATATTGCCCCAAACTTTTTTGCAACATTAACAAAGTGTCTCTTAAATATTCCTGAGTTCAAAAGTTCTTTCCTTACAATTTCCTCCAAATTTTCTGGCTCAATATCCTCTAACGCGTCCACAACGTCTTGTTGTGTGAGCCAAGCCGCCCTAAAAACTATCCTGTATGGATCAAATTGTATCCCAACTGGGTAACCGAACCTATTAGACAGTATATAAGATAATGCTCTTCCAATGGTCCTGTTAACTAGATGACCCCAGCAGCATTGTATGATAATAAACTCCTTCCACTTTTCTACTGTAACGGTTTTGTCTGTTGGTACAGGAAAACCTTTCTCAATATGCTCAAAAATTTCTTTCAAACCATTCTGGCATTCACTGTAAAGGATAGAATATTCGTGACAGAGCATATTTATTATAGCTTCTTTATCAAGATTCTGCCTCCAACACTCTTCTATCCTCCTCCTTAATGCTCCAACCTCATTTGCAATCTCAAATGGTACAGGTATTTCTTCACCGACCCAGAAAGGGATTGCTCCAGTTGGATCGTTTTCTAACCTAACATAAACCTTGCCCTCGCCAATATTTTCAATTTTCCAAATTGTTCCCCTTAGAATAAACTTTAAACCAATCTCACCATATTCTGCAACAAAGCTTTCATCTAAGGTTCCCACAGGTTCACCGTTTTCGTCTACGACAAGATAATGTCTTTCCTCAGGTATCATTGAAAGTGTGTTGAAATAATATTGATATAATGGTCCAACCCTTACAGGCTTCCTTAAATCTTCGCCTACAACTCTTGCAAGAACCGGTCTCCTCTCACACATATATTTTACTGTCATCATAAACTCTTCCATGGAAAGATTTCTGTAAACATAAGATCTTCGTACAATATTGAATGCATCCTCCAAACTTGGTCTCACTCCATCCAAAAGTATTCCAGCCAACTGGTGTGCTAGAACATCTAAAGGTTTTTCAATAACCTCTGTAGCCTCTAAGATGCCTTGTACAGCCCTTTTGGCTATTATAACAGACTCCCAGAAGTCATCAGAATCCTGTGTTATGATAACACCATTA
This sequence comes from Nitrososphaeria archaeon, assembly GCA_014361085.1. Lineage (GTDB taxonomy): Archaea > Thermoproteota > Nitrososphaeria > JACIWG01 > JACIWG01 > JACIWG01. The sequence continues at coordinate 3,329 of JACIWG010000093.1, read as the reverse complement.
GCGACCATTCCAACTTTATGGCCGCTCCTTCCAACTCTCTGCACAAGCCTAGTAACCTGTCTAGGAGAATTATATTGTATTACAAGGTCAAGCCTACCTATATCTATTCCCATTTCAAGAGAACTGGTGCAGATTATACCCTTTAAAACACCCTCCTTCAACTCTCTTTCTGCCCTAATCCTAGAAGACTTTGATAGTGAACCATGGTGAACGGAAATTGGGAACTCGCTTTCCCAAACCTTAAACCTGCTACCCAAAATCTCATTCTCTATACGTGTGTTCGTGAATATTAGTGTAGAATTGTGTTCTTCAACAAGGCTTCTTATTAGTCTCAAACGGGCTACAACTTCAGGGAACATAAATAGTTTTGAGGCTAGAAGATAATCTTGAGGTTCAGGCTTCGGATAAACTATTTCCACTTTAAGCTGCCTCTCTATCCTGACATCAATAATTTTACATTCTCTGTCAGCTCCAACAAGAAATTTTGCAACATTTTCTGGAGAACCAACTGTAGCAGATAATCCTATAATCTGGAAATCTCCACCAACATTTTCCCTTAGCCTTTCTAGGCCAAGAGACAACTGTGCACCCCTTTTATCTTCAGCAAGCTCATGAACTTCGTCGACAATAACCCACTTAACTGACTTCAAGTGCCTCTTAATCCTTTTAGCGGGAATTATCGCTTGAAAGGTTTCAGGTGTGGTTATCAAAATATCAGGCGGCGCTATAGACTGCTTACTTCTCTCAACAGTACTGGTATCACCATGTCTGACAGCAAGCCTTAAATCAAACCTTTTACACCACCATTCAAGTCTCTCAAGCAAGTCCCTGTTTAGTGCCCTTAAAGGCGTTATGTAAAGAAACTTAATACCCTGCCCCCTTTCTCCAGAAACAATTTTACTTAAGATTGGAAGGAAAGCGGCTTCGGTTTTCCCTGTACCCGTTGGCGCCACCAAAAGGACATTTTCACCATCCAAAATTGCTGGAATCGCTCTAGTCTGAGGCTCTGTAGGCTCCTTAAACCCGAAATCCTCTATAGCCTTCTGTATAATTGGTGGGAAAAGTTTGAAGACATTATCCATAAACTATCAGCATCAAGCTTTTTCCAGCTTCCCAATATATAAATGGTTCAGTACCATGTACACTTCTACTACTATTGTGAGAGTATATGATTTTGGTTAAGAAAATATTGGTCTCTTAGTTAAACTTTAGTTTAAAAGTTGATCATCAAATATAAAAAGTAGA
>JACIWG010000093.1:0-2074 GCA_014361085.1 Nitrososphaeria archaeon | reverse complement strand
ACCACTAAGCCGTACTTGAAAAATTCCTTAAACGAAATGGTTGTACCATAATGTCCTTCAAGATATTCTATTATTATATTGGATGCTGCACCAAGAAGGGTTAAGTTTCCCGCAATTGTTGTTGCCATAGCCACTGTAACCCAATCGAGTTGTGTTGCAACACTTACAGTTTTTAAGTATTCGATGTAGAATTTTGCAAAGGGTACATTGCTTAACAGTTGGCTGAATAGGATTGAAGCAACTGTTATGCTTGAAAGCATATAAAGTATGCTTGCTATCACAAACGGTATAAACCCATATTCTCTAATGTGCGGTAGCCCATATATGCTGAGTATGTCGTTGACTAGTAGCGTGCATACTACAAGCACTATCCCGGCGCCACCTAATATAGCATCCCTTAAATTTCTTATATGTTCTCCTGGAATAAAACCGGTTTCTATCCTAGCATTTTTTACATTAAACAGTTTTGAAAGTAAAATGGCTGTGATTATTAGGTTTGCAAGTGTTGGAATTGCAAGGTATTAGAGAAAGGTTATGAGTGGAGCGTTTATGTCAGATGCTATTGCTATTAACACATTCTGCGGGTTACCCATTGGCGTCATAACAGACCCTATCGTTAACGAGAACGCTAAAAGTATGAACATAAACTGTAGGGGTAATCCTGATGCTCTAGCAATGTAGAATGCTAAAGGTGGACCCATTAATGCTACAGTATCGTTTACTGTGAATGCTGCCAAACTCCGAACAGTACACTTGAAGCCATCACAAGTGTTAGCCTACTCTTAAACTGGGAAACCCACTTTTAATGCAATATAATTTAGCAGGCCACTTGAATCGGCTAAAGCAACGATAGAAAACATTCCAATGAGGAAAAGTATCACCTGCCAATCGATTACACCTGATATCTCATCGTTTGGTACAAGGCCACTTAATACGGTAATAAAGGATGATGAAGCCATCAATGCCCAAACAGGAATTTTAGCCTTCTTGCTTCTAACAATTAGGCCTACAACCAAGTAAGCAAGTAAAAATGATGCAATAAGCTGGCTCAATGTATTCAGCATAAGCTTTGCCTAAAACTAGAGGTCAATAAAGTTACTTTAAAAACCTTTAAGGACCTACTTAACTTTCTTTAGTAGGTGCTGAAAGCAGTAGTGTTAGAAGTGTCTTAAGGTCTACTTCCACAAGGCTTCTCCATCCAATGGAAAGCATTTCACCATCCCTATTAAGGTAACCTTTTCTTACAAATCTTCTTATGTTCCATTCCACCTTCCAGTTCGGAAGCTTCTCCTTAAGGAGTTTCTCAATTTCCTTTATTGGCGCTTTCCCATGCTTTGATGCAAGATAACTTAACGCTATCGTAAGCGCAGCCATATCGTCTACACTCATTCCAGACGTTGTAGCATCCCTTAAACTTGGGGGCTCCTTGAATATTACATAATATCTTGCGTCATCAAAATCACTTTCTTGAACAGATGAAGTGATGTCGCCTGATTCGTTCACAACCTTTACCGTTAAACCTATCTTTTCAAGCTCAGATGAAAGGACATCTAAAACTTTCTTGTAATCTTTTCCAAGTGTCCTTTTAAGCTCCCAGCCTTTAACACCTGGAGCTCGCGCCTTTGGCAATAGTAGAAGCTGTAAAGCTTTCCTCATTTTCACCCTAATTTCCTCGTCATAATCCATTCTACATTTCACCCTATTTTCTTCATAGAAATTGCTATAGACCTAGGCTGCTTCTTCCTCGCTTCCCTAACAATTTCAATCTTCTCTTCTAACGGTTTTATTTCTAAACTGGCAAGTCCCATCGATATTATATGTGCAAGCAATATTGCCCTAGTTATTGTCTCATTATAGTCTTTTCCTTTAACAAAATTCCAGTAGTCCACCCTCTCTTCTTCTTCTAAAGCCTTTGAAAGTTCTATATAAAGTTCCTCAATCCTTTTATTTAGTTCCTCCTCCGATAAAATTTTCATTTTCAAAAGATTTTCTATATCTAATATTGAAGGTTGCCTCTCTTCTACAGCTTCTTCCCTGAACCTTTCCGCTAAAGGTAATAGTGTGTTCCAGTAGC
>JACIWG010000092.1 GCA_014361085.1 Nitrososphaeria archaeon | reverse complement strand
CATTTTATCCACTTTCTTATTGTAGGCGTCAAGTTTCTCATTTATTCCCTTCAACTTCTCTTCTATCGAAGCAAGAAACTTATCAATTTCAGTTATAGTGGCACCCAACTTAGATGTGGTGGTAGTGAAAGAGGACACTGCCTGAGTAAACTGCTCGCATGCAACACCCACCTTTTCCACTATCTTGTCCAAATCCTTTTCTGCCCTACTCTTTCCAAATATCATCTTTCTTCACATCCGCACACCTATCTACATAAATCGAAGTATCTTATGAACTTATCTTTGAAACACCCTGAGTTTTCTCCACCCTTAAAACGTGATCAGCAAAACTTTCTAGTTCTCTCTCATGTGAGACTATGATAACTTGAGGACATTTTATTTCATTCAAAATATCCCTAACCTTAAACAACTGTTCCTTGCTGAAGCCATCTGTTGGCTCATCTAAAATCAAAAGATTTGACTTCATGCCCGCAGAAACTTTTTGGACGATACTGTTCAACGCCAACCTATAGGCTAGTGCCACGCTCGTCTTCTCTCCCCCGCTCAAGTAAAGGATGTTTTGTTCGTAGCCGTCCTGCTCAACAATTGGTGTAAAGTCTTCGTCTATCCGGGCCTCTTTCCCTGGATCTTCAACCAACATGCTAAACCATTTCTGGAAATGTTGATTGAACTCTTGGTTAATGCTTAACATCACATGCTTCTCAATGTTGTCCAAAGTTGGCACAAAAAAGTCTTTCAACCAGATGTAGTATTCATTCAGGTTTTCAGCCAGTTTCCTCTGTTTTTCTTTTTGACCAATTTCTTGGTTTAGATCTTCAACCTCACTTTCCAGCATCTGAAGTTTCGTCTTAGTAGAAGATACGTTTTTCCTGACCTCTATAAGTTCAGTGCCCACTTTCTCTATCTCCTTATCTAATTCATTTATCTTCTCAGAAACTTCTTTAAGTTCATCGAATTCTTTTTCCGCAACCTTAAGCCTTTTCTCAGCTTCGTCTGCTTCCTTTGAAAGATCTTTAATCTTTTCATTATATTTTTCTATCTTTTCCCTGTTCCGATTCAACTGGTTTATTAATCGCTGTAGCTCGTTTTGGGCTCTATTATATTCTTTCAACTTTTCCAAAAGATCCTTTATTTCATTTATCTTTTCTTTGCAACATACGACTTCTAGAGATATCTTATCTCTTTCCTCTCTCTTTTGTCTTATTTTTTCACTAAATTCTTTTGGATCTGCGGGTCTGTCACAGGTTGGACAAATCTTGCTCTTCTCAATGGATTCATAATCTTTAATTTTTGTTTGGACGCTTGCCCTTTTTTCCATTAGAGTTTCTTTAAGATTTTCCATTTTCTCCAGTTCTTCTTTCAAAGCTTCCTCTGTTTTTTCTGTAGGTTTCTCTTTTCCCTTAAGTTCATCAATTGATGGCTGTATTTCCTCTTTTATCTCTTTTTCAAGTTTATCTATCTCCTGCTGTAGTTCACTTATCCGCTTGTTTTTATCTTCAATTTTGTTTTTAAGATGTGGAATTTCGCCTTCAACTTTGCTTAGCTTTTCCTTCCTCTCCTTGAAAAGGTCTGCCTCTTTTTTTAACTCCTTTAGTCTTTCATCAAGTTCTCTCTCTTTTTCTAGGAACTGTTCTAAAATTTTTGTATCTTCTCTAATCTTATCCTCTTTTAATTTACGCATGTTCAATTTTTCTTCTAAATCAGAGGCCTGTGAACTAAGTTCTATTGACTTTTCTTTAATAAGATTAGCTAAGCTTGAGGCATTATCTATCGCGATTTGATAGTCTTCGATTCTAAAGGCCTTCCTCAAAGTCTGGAGCCTAGCATCTGATGGCATCAAAAGTATTGCTTTCATCTCCTCTTGCGGGGTGAAGACGGCATAGCGATAAATTACGCTTTGGGCTTTTGGGTTAGGTGGTTCATTGAAGTTTAGTATTTCAAGAATCCTTTCTTTCATTTCAGATGCTGATAAGTGGAGGGTGCCTTCCTTTGTTTTGATGTACCCCTCTACTTGATTAACACCCTTCCCCTTCCTTGCTAAGGAGCGATAAACTTCATATTCCTCTCCATCCACTTCAAACTTTAACGTAACTGAACCCTCTTTCGCTCCTATCCTAAGCAGTGCATCACCTTTTTCTGACCCTAAGCCGAAAAGAGCAAACTCTATTGCCATGAGTATTGTTGATTTTCCAGAGCCAATATCACCCTCGAAAAGAGTGACTCCAAGCGGGAATTCTATTGTTTCATCAATATAGCTTCTAATATTCTTTAGTCTAAGAGATTTCATTATCATCCAGATACCTCCTTTAACTGGAGCATTTCTAGAGCATCCCTCCTTATCTGTTCCTCGTAATCTTTCTTTGCCTCATTAGGTTTCGGTTCTCGCCTTAGAACTTTCAAAAGCTCTGTCGCGAGTCTAACTCCTCTCTCCCCCTTCAAAGTCTCATTGGAAACCTTCACAGCACCTATATTCTCTGTAAAAAGTTTGCTTTCGATTGCCGGTATATCTTCGCCCACAACTTTTACCATAGCATATTCCTTCGAAGTTAAACCATAACGATTTATGCTGACATAAATGGCACCTTTTTGAAGCAGTAAATTTCTTATCTCTGTGGAGCTGATGTCAGAAGTCTTCCCTCCCGAAAGTTCGCCTTTTATCCTAAGTACAACCAGCTTATTCCCTACATCTATTTTCCGTAACTTATCAAGAAGTTCCTTTTGAGCCTGTATTGAGTTTTTGTTAGATGCATCATATTCAACATAAAGGCTGTCATAGAAAGATATGTCTACAAATTTAATATCTCTTACTTTTTCATCAAAGCTTATGATGTAGAAGCCTCTTTTTTCACCTTTCGCGCTCAACTCAAGATCTCTAGGATACCCGGCAAATAACGGGCCAGGGTATACTATTCTTTCATATCCTGGAAGTCTAATATTCGCATGTTGATGTATATGGCCACCTGCATAGTAATCGAAGCCTCTTGGTAAAAGGGAAACTGGAATCGATTCCATTTCGGCTAGATATTCTGGCTTCAGCTCCGTTATAGCACTATGAAAAACAAAAATTTTAAACCCATTCTCCTTCTCTAAACTCTCTCTATCTAGAATTTCAAAATAATTTTTCTCCAGACCTGCTTTTCTAGCAGATATTCCAGCAAGTTTCGCTGATGTTTTTGGGTCAGTGAAGAATTCGAGCTTAAGCCCGCCTTCTTTTTCCTCCACTTTAACTATTTTTTTGATCAATCCCGCACTATCAAGCACATCAACCATAGAGGTTTCGTTCGGGCTATAATCATGGCTTCCATATATTACATATATCGGTATCCCCCTATCCCTAACCTCTTTCATCTTTTTGACAGCTTCGTTTGTTACCTTCATGTCTGGAATATTTACATGGAAGAGGTCACCACTTATTATGATAAAATCAACCTCCTCTTCAATGCACTTGTCTAGTGCAGTTTTGAAAGCGTTCATCTCTAACTTTTGTAGCACAGGCTCTTTGTTTGCACCAAGATGGCAGTCAGCAAGATGGGCGAACTTATGCATCTGATCACCCAACAAATATTGTTTTATCCTTTTCTGCTTTTATCGTAGCTTTAATGTAGTCTTCAAACAATGGAATTTGAACGGGAACAGCGAACTTTGTAAAGCTACTGCTTAATATTGCTTCACCTCTGTCAAGACTTGCAATGGTTCTATCATCTTCAGAGAGATCTTGAGCAGCACTATCTATTATTGCTTTCCTCTCAACCGCCATTTCGTTTCCAAGAATTATTTTTGTGTTCATGTTTGCTAATATCTGTCTTGGTATTAAGCTAATGAGTTGTGTTATGGCAATTAATCCGATTTTAAATTTTCGCCCCTCTCTTGCAACTGTACTGTAGATGTTCTCCCCCAAACTTGCCAGAACATCGGTTCCTAAAACTCTTGGCGCCTCTTCTATAACGATGCTGACAACTGGTTTATCTTCAAGCTTTCCTTCCGACTTATAAATCTGATACCTGTAGAAGATTTCGCTCACTATGATGCTTCCTATGAGAAGTTCTGCTTGATCAAGTAGCCTAGATGTGTCTACTATCACCTTCTTTCCTTTTTCCAAAGCGTTGACTATATCTTTCGTTGTTGTCTGGCCTGCTGTGTCGCTAAAAACTTTACTTCTGCATTGCAAGTTGCCATCATCGTCCAAATAGACTCCAAGCACATTGTAAAACTTCCTCTGTAGCACTTCAAGTGTTCTCGGAGCAACACCATCGACCTCAGTCCCTCTAACTATGTTTTCTATCCACTCGTCCTCGAACCTGTTGTAGTAGCTCCTTATCGCATCCAGCTGAGCATCTGTGAATTCAACTATCCCTTGGAAGTGCGATGGCAAGATTGACCTTAAGTTAACGATCAAGGTATTTGTTCCAGGAAAAGGTGTGGAAGAGTAATAGATTAAGCTGTCCTTAGCGTATGGACTGTCCTTAAGCCCTTTACCGTGCCTTCCATAATATTCATCGTGAGGATCGAGTATGAGTACGCCGAAGTTTGGTTGATCCAGTATGCTCCAAAGCATAACTTTAACGAGGTTACTTTTTCCACGTCCTGTGGTCGCCGGGATCACAACATGATGTGTGAAAACATCAACACCATTTAGATAAACGTCAACATCAAGTTTTTTCGAACCACTTCTCACCTTTCCAACATAAACAGGATTTGGTGGCTTAGTGAAAAATTCAAGGTCCTTTTCAGTTATGTACCTTATGTAAGAGAAGAATCTTGGCAGTGTTTTTGGTACCTTCACATCCTTTCCCTCAATTCGGGCAACTGCCTTGGCCTTAGCTATCACATAGTTTCTTAGCTCGGGCTCAAGGAATGTAAGCTCTGTTCCATAGCCTTCAAGTTTTAAGCCAGCAAGAAGTTCACGCGTTGATTGTGGAACCTGACTACCATATGCTAAATCGTAGACTTGGAGAATTAATAATGCTCCCTCTTCTTCAGCTATCAGTAAGTCTCCTAGCTCTATCTTTTTCCCGCTTTTCTCTCTGATCAAAAGCTCAGCAGTCTTGCCTCCCACCACTTGACCAACAATTTCCAGTTCTTCCATCCTTTCACGTCCCCCCTAGCATGTTTAAAACAGCATGTGCATCAACCGTACGAATGTACTTAGCAAACTTAGACCACTTACCTTGTTTTGAGATCTCTGATAGAAGTAAAATCTTATATTCCTCAACTTCATCATCTCCAACCCTTGAAAAGTTGTCGGCATCAATAAGTCCATATGGGTAGCCGGGGAAACTCACGTCTTGAGAATTTTTAGCCAATTGGCTGAAGACTTCATCAACCTCTCTTTCGCCCAATTCCAAAAATTGTTCACGATAAATTTCAAACCTAAAGATACGCTCGGCTTTTGGACTCAATTTTATTACATAGATAATTGCGTTGTGGTCAGGACTCATTGCTTCAGCAACTGGAAAGTACCATGAGTTATAGGGTGTTTCATCAGCCAGCTTACTTACTGCACCTAAAAGTGAAAGTCCAGTATTGGTGAGAAGTCTGCAAGTTTTTGATAGGCCGGTAACTATAACTTCCTTCGACTTTGCAATTTTATAGAGTTCATTAGAGTACCTTGACTCGTTAGTGAACGCTGTTTGCAGGGAACCATCAAGCATTATCACATCACCCTTTTCTAACTCATTATTGACAATATGAAAGGCATATGACCACTCAGCAAATCTCCTTGCAATTGAGGCTACCCTCGAAATGTCTGCACGCATCGTACCAATCATAACCGTTCTGTCAGAAGAGCTAAATGAAAGGTCGGATTCACTCGGCAAAAGCTTTTTGAAAGAATCTCTTAGAGCAAAGAGTGACGTATCATAAAAAATTTCACCATTTCTAAAGCTTGAGTACGTAACCGAGAAGAACTCAACTCGATTTGGCAATGAGCCTTTTAGAATTCTTTTCTCTCCATCAAAAATGTTAAAGTAAACTCGGTTAATCTGGATAGAAAAATTTGCAGCACCAAGAACCTCCTGATTTCCACCGTCCACAAATGCAATTTTCCTTCCACTTTCTACTTCCTTTATAGGCTTAAAATTTTCTTTCGAAAGTGGGAAAATTTTATAATATTCTGGGTCAGCGA
>JACIWG010000091.1 GCA_014361085.1 Nitrososphaeria archaeon | reverse complement strand
AAATAGAAGAATGGGAAAAACAAAAACAAACTAAAAAGCTTTAAATCAAAAATTTCACAATAAAAACATTCAAAAAATAATACTATCTAAAAGACCAAACTTCCTAAACAACCTTACTTCATCTTCCCCCTCTCGTTTCTTAACTCACTATAAGCTTCCTCAAACCCCGAAATAGGCTTACAAGCTTCATCCAATAGTTCAGGCCTATCTACAGTCCCCTTAACTTTACGTTTCACTATCCTCTTCAAATCAACCTTCTTCACTATATCCAAATTCTAAACTATTTATAAATTTCCAATTACGTTCCTACTTGTTTTATAATTTAAAATTATCATTATTATGAATGTCTTTACCTTGTAAAGGGCATGCTCCATAAGCTTATAGCATTTTGCAAATATATTAGAGAAAAAATAAAATAAAAAATTGGTGTAGGAAGAAAGAATTTGTCCCTGTGTCTTAAATTATGGTATAGGGCAAATTCTTCCTCCTTTCAACAAGTATTCTAGCAAGTTCACATAGTTCGTTCTATTTGCTTCCACCTGCACTGTCTTTGTTGTCGTTGTGCTAGTTGTTATGGTGATTGTTTCTAATGTTGTTGTAGTAACAGTTTCGGGAACCGTTATAGTCCTTGTTGTTGTTAGGGTTTGTGTGTTTGTTTTAACTGTATTATAGGTTAAGGTAACCCATATTGAAACTAGCTTGTTGGTGATAAGAGAGGCAAGTGAATAGCGGTTGTCAAGCACAAGATAATAGTTATCAGTATGGTCTGGATAGAATACAAAGTTGTATATGCCTACTTGTCCACTACTAACATAGGGTGTAGCAGATCCACCGCTTATCCAGCTATTATATCCCTTCTGGTCGAAGACATAGAAAACTATATCGTCACCTGCTAAAACAGAAAAATTGCCGAAAACCTTTATATTCTGCCTATTTGAAACATCAACGAAGAATCTATAAGAATAGTAGGACCACCTGTCCACTGATACCTTATCATTTATGATAATCTCTTGATTGGAGAGAACTTGCTGCCATGAAGTGGTTGTCGTAAAAATTTCTTTTCTCTCATTATAAATTGTTGTTAGATATTGTCGAGTATTGATACTCGTAGATAGATAAGGTTCAACTGTTGTAAGTAAGGCCTCTTCTTTGACTTTGCATGTTACAGGAATGATTGGAATAAGAGCAAATATTACTATTAAAACAATTGCAATTATTGGGAAAACAATTTTTTTATAAGATTTTCTTGGCTTAGCTTCAGCAGACATTCTGCCTCACTAATGGTAAACTAAATGCAACAAATAACTTATTTAAAGTTTATGCGGCAAATAAAAGGATAAAATTGACAATAAAGCTTCTGTGTACATGCCAGAAGACACATTTTTGTTAATTAAACAAATAGTTAATTTTTTAAGAATGGATAAAAGTGAAGGAATACCGTATTCTATTTCCTGTTTTCTTCCAGATAGTTGTTGGTGAAGGGTTGAGTGAATCTAATAGGATGATTTTGAAGGCTTCAGAGAAGACGTTTTACGAGTATCTTGTAGGAGTTGTGGAGACTGGACTCGTTATTCAACATTTAATATTTTTTGTAATGCCTCAAAAATGTGCCTTGTTCTCCTCAAATCTTCTCTGTTGTATAGGAGAAGCTGTTTTTTCAGATAATTTTTTCTCACTGGATCGGTTGTTTTAAGATATTCTCCGAATCGTAGCAAGGCCTCCATTCCATTGCGAATCTTTACTTCAGGGTCTTCAACGAAGCCCAGATATCCTGCTACTTCTTTTTCTGTTCGGATTTTCAACGGTAAAAAAATTTTTTGCTCTCTTGGTCTTCTGGGTTCGATTATGTCATAAAAAAGGTCGATTATGTAAAAATTTCTTGCTTCTGGAAGTTCATGTTTTTTAAAGCATTTAATTAATGTTGGTAAGTCTGCTGACCGTCCAGCGTAGGTTATATACACTAAATCCTTGAATTCGTTTGCGAACTGTTTAAGCGCTTCTTTTTCTCTGTTTTCGTCTTCGATGAACCACTGGGTTAAATTTCCATTTTTGTCCATGACACCTAATATAAAAATGAAGGGTTTTGCTGGATCGTATTCTAGGTCAAAATACACTATATCTTCTCTTCTAAGCGCAGGAATGTTTTTGTCAATTATAACAGGAACGCCTTTCTTGAATGCTTCCGCGTAATGGTATATTAATTCGAGCTGTGATGGCGGAAGAATCTCCGGTGAATTGATTCGTTGACTGTTGATTAAATCTTGTAGGCTGTATGAAAGCAGGTCATCCGCGGTTTTGATTCCCGCCTTCTTGAGCACTTCGGCTCTACGGTAGCCTACTAAAGGTAGGTTTAGTAGTTCATTTTCTTGTTCTGGGTATTCGCAGTATGGTGAGTTCATGTTCTGTAGGTCTCTCTCGATTCCCTCTATATCTGAGGGGTTTATTCCATAAGTTTGAGCGTTCTTGGCAAGCCATGAAAAATCTTGTGACCATTTATTGTAGGATGATCTCTTTTGCCAAACGTCAAAGGCTTTAGAGATTATTTTAAGCGCCTCCTCCCTATTTAGAGAGTTTACTTGCATAAAATGTTCGAGTGCAACGTCCGCTAACTCTTTTACGGAGGCAAAACCGAAATGATTTACTAGAGAACATGCTCTGCATGAAACTTTGAATCCTATAAGCTTTTGCACATGTTTTTCATCGTCATAATCCCAAACTTCATGGACAGTTAATCCTATGGTTGTACCACAGTATTCGCAGCGTCCTCCACTTCGTTTTAGCTCTCTAGCCCTAGTATTTTTCCAAATAATATACCATTTTACGCTTCTTTCAGCTAAATTGGCTAGGCTTTTGCCCCAGAGGGGTGAAGGAACCAGTTCAGGTTTTAGCTTAAGCGCTGAACCAAGCTTGTCTCCTGACAATCCATTTTCGTTTTCGCGCATGTTAGAAGCGCCTACTGTAAAATATGGCTAAAATCCCTTATATGCATTTTGAGCGCAAAATTGTTGTTTAATCGCATTAGATCGAATTTTCTGCTAAACTTCGTGGACTCCTATGGAAGATTCCTCAAACATGCCATGGTAGGGTGAAAATCACGCAACGTTTTTGCTCGGCTGTGTCTCTCTTTTTTGCCCGGTTTTACATTTTCCCGGTGGCTTGTCCAGTGTATTATATTATAGAATTTTTTTGCTGTGGCATGGTTGTCTGCTCTGGCGTCTGCTTTCTTCTACTATTTCATCCCATATATTTTTTGAAGTACATATTAAATTTTCCTGCTGGGTGGGAGAGTGTTCTGCTAGATTTTTTTCTGGTACCACAGGAGTATTGCTGAGATGATTAGGACCACGGTTGCCAGAATCATGTTAGTGTTTTCTATGGAGCCAATTAACCTTGTTATGTCAGCTGTTGCCCTAAAATATTCTTCTGGCATGGTTAGAGGATCGCCTAAAAAATTTGATAGTGCCCTATTGAGTTCATCGTATGCTATAAGCATGCCCACGAAGATTCCGACCAGCAGGCCAGAAAACCAGATGAAGGTTTGCTTCAGCATCCAAGATTTCCTCAATCAATCCGCCTATATAACCGTTTACCGCGCCATCCTCCATTTTTCCCTTGGACTTTGACACTATAATATGCCCTTTTTCTGTTTTGACCGCAGTCAAGCACTCTAGCACAAGCTTCCTACAACACTCTCTCATCACATATAATTTTAGAACAGTATATTACATTATCCACGTCAGAGAGTGTGTCCTATCCACCGTCACCGGAACAGAATAAAATGCACTTGCTGCAGTGACAGACTGGCACACCTTCAACAACAACAGCAACAGCACCAGAACCAAAACCTGATGAACAGAACATTATATGGTCATAGCCTTTAACATTGCTTAGTATATTATATTGTGTGTATCCCCTTGTATTGTCACCCTTGTTATATCCTATACATGAAGATATGCGTTTTTGGAGGTGGTATGTGAGCTTGGAGACGAGCGGTTGGATTTTGAAGAGCTGTTTTTTCAGCTGTTTTGGGTCGAATTTTATTGCGTCGGCTTGGCGGGTGTAGTTGATTGGCTGGTCTGTTATGAGTGTTATGTTGTGCTGGTTGCATAGTTTCTGGAGCGCCTCTATTTCCTCTTGAGTGTAGCCGGTGTAGAGTATTAGAAGTTTTATGGCGTGCTGGTGGTATTTTGGCAGGATTTTGGTTGACGGTGTTGATGTTGAGGACATATATGCTAAGACAGGGGTTATAGCTGCAAATTTTCCGGCGTATGTAATGACTTATCGAATTCTAAGGCTTTTTTCGGATAGTATTACCTTTCATAGCGGTTTCAACAATCTTTCATAGTGTCAACCGAAACCTTGGCCGCCGCAACGCATCCTCAACCTTCATTTACCGAATCACAACCGAAACAACCACCAAACTGCAACAATGGAACTTAAGACCATATAACTTTTACACAAAAGAAACGCATTCTCTTTTACTCACAAGTTCTTCCACTATCATAATTTAGATTTAAATAGACAATTCTTATTTTTTTGGAATAAATTATTTGAACCATCTGGTATCGAACTTTAATTTGTAATATTGTTTATTGAAACCGAATATTGATAATATTGTTTTTGCTGTCTCTAGAATCATGTCAGCATATTTTGTTTTATCAAAATTGAATTTTTCATTCTGTTGGATTGGCCTTATTCTACATAGTGGGTTATGGTGGTCTGAGTCCGTGTACACGTATTTTATAACATTTCCTGGTCTAATGTATAATCCTTTGGCTTCCATTTGTTTTGCTGCAGAAACATATGGTAGCCTACTCTCATATTCTTGCAGAGGTTTTCTTAGAATCTTGTATACTGTTAGGTCATCCAATCTTATCCTATCGTTTGCCAACTCTCTTATAGTATCCTCTATCGCCTTTAATGCTCTATTGTATCCCAATGTTTCAACTTCTTCTACGCTGTTGTAGTCGAATAGTGTCTTTATCAGTTTTGTTTGAAATTCTTTCACAAATTTTGGTGTATCATGTCTTCTAACCTCTATTCCTCTTGCAACGATTTCTCCATCGAATGTTATACCATAATAGTGTTTTTGCGCTTCCATTGAAGGGTCTGATTTTAGTGGTAGTAGTGCTAGAAACTTGTAATGGTGGTCTAAGGCTACTGGCATGCCTGTTATGCTACTGACTTCTTTGGCTAAAGCTTCATAATCTTCTCTTGAAGATTTTTCCCTTTTTATGAATAGGCTGTCACAGTCTGCGTAAACTATTTCGAATCCTTTTTCTTGGACAAAATTTTTGCTTTTAACCATCAATTCTCTTGACCTCCTGTTTATTTCCTCGAATGCTAGAACGTTTCCGAACCTGTTCCAGCAGCATCCTGATGTTCCATATAATGTTACCAGTATCATTTTTAGTGAACTTTGCCTCTGTTCACAGTACCTGTATTCTATACTTTCTTTTGGAAAATTTTTTCTAAGCCTTTTAAAGTATAATCTTCTTTCGAGAACAGATTTTGTGACATGAGGTAATATTGCGTCCTCTCTAAATTCTATTCCATCCAATCCTACTGTCTCATAGCTTATTCCATATTTTACTATAATGTTTGGAAACTGGGATTCGAAATCAAGTTCTGCAACATTCTCATGTAATCCGATTTTTGGAGGCAATATTATTGCACCCTTATCTCTTTCAACAAGATTGCTCATCTTCCTAACATGTTCAAGGTTTCCCCTCTTTTCAGGTATAACGTATCCCCTGTTCATGAGCTCGAAACATACTCTGCTATCGTTTAACCTGTTAGCTGTCCACCTTCCAGCTATAGTTGGCGGTAGAAGGCTGAACCTTGACCTTTCAACAAGCCCGCATACACCAAATTCATTGAAATCGTTTCCAAGTATAATGTTGTCGAGTGAAATTCTACCTTTAGCCCAATATGGTTTCCTAGCCTCAATATTATCATAATCTTCTCTTCCAATATTAAAATTTAATCCAATAAATTTAGCCCTATTAACTAGGTAGGGGAATGTGAAGCTATCACATTCTGGACAGACTATTATGTCTGGGTCGTTTTCTTCTATAAAATTTGAAAACTCTTCTAGCATGTACTCTTCTTTTCCTCTAAAAACATTTACCTTGTCTCCTATGATAGCCTTTATGGACTTCACAGGATTCACTATATAATTTGCTTTATCC
>JACIWG010000090.1 GCA_014361085.1 Nitrososphaeria archaeon | reverse complement strand
ATACACTATTGATGAAATTGCAGGCTTGAAAAAAGAGTATTCAACTTGTAGTATATGTGGCATATTTAGAAGAAGGGCAATGGATCTTATAGCACAAAAATTGAATATACAAGTTGTTGCAACAGCACATAATTTAGATGACATAATTCAAACATTCCTGATAAATTTATTGAATAATGATCTAAAACGTTTAAAATGGAATCTACCAGTACATTATGAGACATCTATTTTCCCTCAAAGAAGAATAAAACCATTAGCTGAAATATATGAGGAAGAGTTGGCACTTTTTTCTTTCTTAAATAATGAACGTTTCCAGAAAATGGCGTGCCCCTATATGCATGAAGGAATACGCTCACAGATTCGTGAGATCTTGAACGAACTAGAGAGGAACCATCCTGGAATAAAATATTCTCTATACCATTCCGCAATAGGCGTATCCAATTCACTAGCCATTTCCAAAAAAGAAAGAAAAAAATGCAAAATTTGTGGGATACCAACATTTAGTGAAAAATGCTCTTTATGCACTATTCTATCGGAATTAAAAAATGAGAATAAAAATAATTAAGTTAAAATATAACATCATAGTAGAATTTTATGGCGATAGGTAGGGCCGGGAGAATAGCCGCCTCCCACTATCCCGCAGTCGGCTATAGCGGGGGCCAGTAACCATTAGGTAAAACGCCTAAACAAGGAAACCGTTAACTCAATCCCAAAATGAACTCGCGCCGTGATGGGTGGACGCAATAGGCGCTTCCTTCGAAAGAAGGAAGACGACCTTCAACTACCGAACCGGGTGAGGCCCGGGAGGGAGCAACCCTAAGGTAGGGCGTCCACGCTATCACGTCTACGTGAGGGATTGGGTAGAGTTAATAGGCCCTGTTTAGGTGTGAATACTAATGGAGCTATCGCCATCTTCACAAAAAGATTTTAAGCCAAATATTTCTTAATTTAGCGTTCAGGGGGCCGGGATCGCCCAGCCAGGCAGGGCACAGGGTTGCTAACCCTGCGTCTCTTACGAGACTCGGGGGTTCAAATCCCCCTCCCGGCGTTTTTATAGTTTTTAGGAAAAGATTTTAAATTTAAATGAAGAAGAATATTGTGTGGGCCAGTGGTCTAGTCCGGTTAAGACAACGCCCTTACACGGCGTAAATCCCAGGTTCAAATCCTGGCTGGCCCACTTTGCTTTAATTATTGTCAATACCTTTTGGATTTTTGAGAAGTCTTTGTTGGATATACTTTTGGAGAAATATTGGTCTCTCCTTTGCATTTACCTGTTGTTATGATAACAACATATTAGGTATGAAATTTGGTTCATTTTTTCCGGTTCCTTAAAGGTTTATTCCTAATTGTTTTTTAAACGAGAGAAAATTTTTCGACTGTAATTTTTGCAAAAATTTTATATCTATCAATTTTTTTACTCTTTCTAGGGGGTCCATAGCTCAGCTTGGTTAGAGCGTTCGGCTGATAACCGAAAGATCGCCGGTTCAAATCCGGCTGGACCCACCTTATTTAGATAGGGAACTGTGATCCTTATATTGAAACAGTTACTTTAAAACGAGAAACAATTTATAAGTAAGATTGTGCAATATTCTTTTTTATTGCAGAGAGAATATATTTTAGCCTGCATATATTATCTTATGTTTAATTTTTTATGCATGATCATACTCCTTATTACAAATTTCTTTCCATTTGTAAGAGAGATTATGTCTTTGTCTTGGAGAACACCATGGGGTATCATAACATCGATTTTAGTCCACCATGATATTGAACATTTTTTATTAAATTTCCAAGCTATGATGACATTTCTCCTCTTCTACATTTTGTTAAACATAATAAATCAGGAGATAAAAAGCTGCAGGTTATCTTTTTATTTTAGTCCATTTATCTCTGCTATTTTAGCTAATGTGTTTTCTCTATTAATATTTCCTAATTATACTTCTTTAGGAGCCTCAGGCGTTTATTCTGCGATGGAGGGTTATGATTTTGCTTTAGCCTTAACATTTTTGATTACAAAATTTAAAAATATTAAGTCTTTGAGTGAATTAAATAAAAAAATAAATGCAATAATTTTTAATTCTTTTACAATGATGTACATTTTTTTAGACATACTTTTTTCGCCCACATATTCAAGAGGTTCTAGTTACAATTCTTTTGTTCACTGGATAAGCTTTTTTATAAACTTTATAGCAACTGCAACTATTTTGGGGGAAGAGCTATTGATAAATCTTCTCTTTTTTTGCAGCAGTCTTACTATCTTTTTAATAAGATACGTTATTAAATGCTCTTACTATTTAAAAACAATACAAGCATAATAATAATGTAGAATAAAATCTATTGAAAATTAGTCATTAGTGTTAATATAATGCGCGCATTGTTGCAGGAACAAACGTCGGGATCGGAATATCGCCATACGCCTATCTAAAGTACGGGGAGAAAATGTATGCTGGCAGAAGAATAGCCCTAGAAATCAAGGAAGCCGTAAAGAAAAAACAAATCCACAATGTAGTTGCATAAGTTAATTTTAGCATAGATTAGAATACACAGGTTCCAGACAACCAGAGAGAATGAAAATACAGCAAAACATCAATAAGTTGACTTAAACGAAGTTTAGAATCCATTTTTCAGACAATTCCCATCCATAAGCCTAAATGCTCTCCAAAATGAGCAAGAATGGTAAATACAATGAGTCTCGGCGTGAAGGTTAGGGCTAGAAAAACTCCAAGATGTGTTTTCAAAAGCCCACATAAAAGAGATAGTAGTTCCATTGGTAGGAATGGTAGAAGCCCAAAAACTGCATAAATAATCCAGCCCCACCTCGTCCAAAAGAATTCAATTTCATCAAGCTTATTCTGACCGATTTTCTTCATGACGAAATGTCTTCCAAGGCTGTAAGCCAAACCATAATTGATGGTCATGCCAACTGTGAACCCAGTTGCTGCAACAATCGCGAGGGATAGTGGGTGAAGCCCAAAGGAGGCTGCGGCTACCACTAGTGCTGGGCTTCCAAGGGGCACTATTGTCCCAGCTAATATGGTTATCAAGAAAGTGCCTAAAAGTCCATATTCTTTAACGAAGGCTTTTGCCTCTAAGAAAAGCCAATTTTCTCCAACATTTAGAACTTTCAGAATAAAAATTGCTGCAACTCCTATTGCTGCCAGAATTGTCCCCCAGAAAATGGAAGACCTAACCCATGAAATTTTAAATACATCTGAGAACTTTCCAACTTTCCCGCTAACACATATTGACGTCAAAAAGTTACTTTTCAGCTTCAAGCTTTTGCGCAACTCCATCTGCCTCGTTTTTGCCTGACCCACGCCAAATAAAAATGTTTAATGAGGCTTAAATACTTGCTTTGTAAGCTCGCGCCTAAAAAGCAATACCTTACGCTCAGCATAGACGTTTTATGAATGGTTCGACGGCGCTTCTATAAGAATTGTTGGCTGAAGGACTGAAGGAACGTCTACAATGTCTATGCCTTATAACCGCTCTTTATACAACCCCATTACTCGCGCACTTTTTGTGCCTCTGACTCGTTTGACATAAGAGCCATTGAAGATGTGAAAGTCGAGGGTAAGCCCATGACGCTCGCTGAGTTAGTAAAGGCTACAGAGTTTACCCGTTCAACAGTGAAATAGCGATTATTCATTTGGAGAGGCTGTGCCCTGAAAGGCTTGTTTTGAGGGAGAAAAGGCGGGTGGAGGGCGTGGAAGACCTAAAATTCTATAGCGCGTTGCAGAAAGCCCAATAATACTGCTACCCTTTACTCTTGGCTCAATGCTATTTACGACGGTGGCGGGCGTGTATGTGGTTATGGAGGGCTACCGCAATTATAATACAGTGTCCATTAACGTTTGGTTCGTGTGGATGTCCGTGCAATAAATCCGATAGAGTTATTATCTGCGCATTTAACTCCTTTATTTTCTCCCTCATAAAATTGTTTGCGCTTAAAATTTCGTCTGTATATGCATCTAGCTCTTTATACCTTGATAGTTTTTCGACTTCTTTTAGTAACAAATCTGCGCGTAATAAAAAGTCCGCGATGAAGTTTTTAAGCATTCTTTTTCCTTCTCATGGAAAAACTAGCGATTCAAGAGACTCATGAACGACTTTCCTCGAAGCGGATGAAATTATCTCCAATATTTCCGAAGCATTTTCAACGTTGTTCCTTTTTCCCTCAACAAACTCCTTTAACTCTTCAAAAGCTTCTAAAATTTTATTCCTTAATACCTTAGGTTCATCCAAACTAAGTTCCTTTTGAAGCAAACCTACTGAGTATAAATGTTTAACGTGTCCAGACATAACCCCGTCAAAGTCTTCACCTAGCTCTTTGAGCAAAATGATCGCTTTATCCACTTCGGCTATTAAATTTGCCTTCATCTCTCCTACGCTTATTCCCTTCCTGCTTAGTTGAATCAAATTTATCGCAAATAACGCATTCCTTGATATTTCAGCGTATTCAAAATATTCGTCAGCTGTTTGAATGATTTGCCAAGCCCTAGTCATAGTATTCTAACTCCTATTAAGTTAAGCTTTGTTTAGAAAACCAAAACATAAAAATTGCGCTCTATGATAGGCATGTTCGATTTTCTATGACAGAAAGTGGCTGGATATATCCTTAGCCTTTTTGATTAGTATTTTTTGTGATGGTAGTATGCTTACGAACTGCCATCCTTCAGCCAGGTATTTCTCAAGCTCCCTCTCGTGAATTATTCTTTGAGGGTTGTGTTTCCCATCCCTAAGCTTTTTTAGCTCCCTTTCGTAAAGCTCGAGCTCCTCGTCTTTGCTTAGTTCTCTTCCAATCTGCCTTTCTTTCGCAACCTTAACGTCAAGCAAGTCGATTCCGAGAAGGCTTTTAGCCATGCTTTTCAATGCTTCTATTTTAGCTTCCTTGATTATGCTTGACTGTTCTAGGGGTTGTGTTGCCGTGCTGAGAAAGGGCTCGCATTCCTTGTAGGCTTTCCGCATATCCTCAACCATGTCAGGAGGCAGTACGCCCTTATTCGTGCTGTATCTGGCTTCAATATCACCCTTATGCCCCATAATAAACTGCAGGTATGGATGGCTGATTTTACCCTTAGACTCGGCTATAATCATGTTCGTGTCACAGTAAGCCCTCAAAACATAAGGCCTCCACTTAAAACCAGCTTTTAAAATCGCCTCTCTAATATCCCTAGTTACGAGGGTCGTCCTTAGAAACTTGTTCTTTTTAACGCCTCTCGGATCAAAACCCAGAAGCGGAGAATCCTTGCTTAGCTCCTCACCCTGCTTAACCCTCTCGTCTAAATATTCTTGGATGTAAGTTATTGTTTGCTGCGGCACAAAAGTAAAGTACTGGTGTCTAGCCTTGCTTAATCCCCTTCTAACTATCAGCATTGTTGGAACTTTAGTGAATGTTACGCCCTTCTCGTTCACTTCGGCTTCTACAAAGTCTCCAAGCCTTATGCCGTCGGTTCCAGTGTAATTGCCCAGAGTTTGGGGTCTTAGCCCGCTGAAGGCCATGAGGGCTATTGAAACCCTAGCCCTTGGAGTGGCCATCCGAAGGATTCTGTCAAGCTCCTCCTTGTTTGGAACCCTCTCGTTGGCTATGGTTGGCGTTTCATGTTCTCCCCTAACATTAACCTTAAGCCTAACGTTCAAACCATTATAGCTGAACCAGGAGTGCAATGTCTTCTTGAACCTGGCAATGTATGATCCTGCCTTGCCCTCCCTCTCCAACCTCCTAACAAAATCAGTAAAACCATCCCTTAAGGCTTTGGTTCCTGCAACCTTAAGCAAAGCCTTAGGATTCGTCCCATTAACTTCGCAATAAAACCCAAGATTCCGTAGGTAAACGGTAGCCGTCAAATAAGACTTTGCCGCCAAATTATCAAACCAACGCCTAACATCCTCATCCTCAAGCAAATAAGCGTATTTAGCCCTCATATCCACCAATAAGGATAGGTGAACATTCCATATTTAAGGATTCGCTTAAAAAATTAAGTGGACCGGGCGGGATTTGAACCCGCGACCTCCCGAGTGCAAGTCGGGTATTCTACCGCTGAACTACCGGCCCGTTCTTTATAGGGTTTGTTGAAAACATATTTATAGATAAAATTTTTTGGTTTCATTGTTGAAGGACAGTAGCCTTGCAAGTTGGTTTTCCACTTTGCTTTCTCCACCTATTGTTAGTACTGTCTTTTGTGTTCTTGCCCCACATTATGTAGGATATTCTCTTGACATTAGATATCTTGCTTTGGTTTTGATG
>JACIWG010000009.1 GCA_014361085.1 Nitrososphaeria archaeon | reverse complement strand
ACTTCCACCAGCTCCAGCACCAATTCCAGCATAAACTCCTAAAATGTATGCAGCAAGCCTAGTGAAATGGTAGTTTGGAGTAAAACTGTTTATAAGCGAAGTTATCTGGGCTCGAGCAATCATCTGAGAAGTATACTGCTGCATTTCAGGAGGCCTAAAAGTTGTCATATTGGTTATAGTAATATTCTGTGGCCTAAAATTTATGGGTACAAGGGCTGACGCGACAAGCGAAGCGAGAACAGGTATTATGAACGTGAACGCAGCCCACAATATTACAGCAACTATAATACTCTGTGAAGTCCTTCTAGAGACTGTTGAAAGGAAGGCTGATATGGCATAGTATGTCATTGCAAATAGAATAGAGAATATCATGAAAAGGGCTAGCCTGATAACGTCTTCGCTGGAAGGTGTTATACCTAGTGCGACTATTGCGCCGCCAACGTTCACTACTGAAGCCAATAGGACAGCCAAGGAGACAGCTAAAGATGCTGCAATAAACTTTCCATTAAAGACCATGTCCCTGTAAATCGGCTGAGCTAAAACAATCTTTAAGGTACCCTTCTCTCTTTCACCTGATATAACGTCAAAGCCAAGTGCTAAACCAACTATTGGAGCAAAATATGACATTATTGTAACAAGAGAGTATGCTGCTGAACCCAAAAATCCTCTAGGCAAGGCACCCTGTCTACTGGATGATATGCTAATGTAAACTGTTGTCTGAGCAACAATAACAAGGAGTACAAATATAGTTACAAGTATAATAATCCTTTTACCCTTAACTATGTCAGAAAACTCCTTAGATGCAACTGTGAAAACGCTAGGCATAAGATAGTCCCTCCCTCCTATAATATTTTATGAAAAGGTCTTCAAGAGAAGGCTGCTGAAGCTCTAAAGTTAGAATTTGGATACTGTATTTGGTAGAAAGTTTTCCAATTTCAGCCCTAACATCCTTTTCCGCCACAACATGGGCAGTCTTACCCTCCAGTCTAACACTTTTAACTCCAGAAATGCTAGAAAGTGCTTCAGCAAAGGCTCCGACTTCGCCAGAAAACTCGATCTTTATCTTGTACCCTTCTTCAGCCATAAGCTTTTCCAGAAGCTCTCTAACCTTACCCTGCAGCATAAGCCTACCAAAGTTCATTATAGCAATCGAGTCACACACTGGACCGACTTCAAATAGAAGATGAGTGCTTAACATTATAGTTTTACCTTCCCTATTCAATTTTAGAACAAGCTCTCTTATAGCACGAGCACCCTCTGGATCTATACCGGCGGTAGGCTCATCAAATATGAGAAGCTCAGGATTCTTGAGTAGGGCCTGCGCTATACCAAGCTTCTGTCTCATACCCCTAGAGTAGCCTCCGAACTTTCTGTCCCTAACATCGAGCAATCCTACAGAGGCTAAAGCATCTTCTATACGCTTTTTCCTCTCATCCTTTGGAATATCATTTAATGCGGCAACATAGTTTAGATTCTCTTCCGCTGTAAGGTGGTCGTAGAAGCCGAAGCCTTCTGGCAGAAGACCGACCTTCCTCCTAATTTGTAGAGACTCTTTCACAATATCGTGGCCGAGCACCTTGCCTGAACCGCCTGTTGGAAGTGTAAGCCCAGTAAGCATCATGATCAAAGTTGTCTTTCCAGCACCATTTGGTCCAAGAAGGCCGAAGATTGAACCCTTTTCAACCTTAAGGTTCAGGTTATCCACCGCCCTAATTTCCTTTCCCTCAGAACGGTACACTTTTGTCAAGTTGAACACTTCAATAGCATATTCCAAACCCTTTTCACCTCCTACCAAATTTTCTGTAGATAAAGAATAGGCCAACTATAGCTAAAAGTAGCAGGACAGACGCGTAAATAAGCCAGCTCATTTCCTGAAGAACTTCAACCCTCAAAGTGAACTGTTTAGCCTGTGTCTGGTCAGAGACTACAGTGAAATCGATGTAATAGTTTCCAGCGTTAACATCAGACTGTGTTTGAATACTTATAGTGAATGTCGTCTCCCCGTTAACCGGCAGAGAGTATACGAAAGAGGGGTCAACTGTTACAGTGAAACCGTCTGGAACATTTCCAGTTAAAACCTTCAAGTTTGTTATATCCTGGCTTCCAGTATTCTGTATGGTCAACGAATATGTACCCTTACCTCCAACATTAAGTGAAGTGTAAAAGTTCTGGTTTACTACTGTAACATCGTAGAGGCCGAGAACATTTAATGTAAGCAATAGACTCTTGCTCACATCAGAGCTTGAAATGTGCACGGAAAAGTTTTGTGAACCAAGCTTTGCACCCTTTGGCACGGATACGATGGCATAAAATTCTTTAGCCTCTCCAGCTCCAACATAAACCTTTGTAATCTCCTGCTTAGAAGAGTCTTCAAACCATCCCCTAAGGCTTTGGGTAAGATTTTCTATTGATAGATTCAGAAGCTCATTCGATGAACCAAAGTTTGAAACCTTCAACTTGAACCTAGCGTTTGAGCCAGCGTACACGTCAACATATGGAGGAGAAGCTTCAAACCTTATGTCAGTTAAGGGATTCTGCACGTAAACTGAAAGTGTTACTGAATCGGAAAACGATGGAGAGTATGCTTTAACAGTTACATTATATGTTCCTGCCAAAGTTTCAGGAGATGTTGTGACAATAACTGTTAGGTCAACACTTTTTCCCCCATCAAGGAGGACTTCAGAAACTTCTTCGCCAGAAGATGTTTTCAGTGAAAGGCGCCAGCCATTCGGTAAAGTGAAAGAGAATGTGAAACGCTGTGGTATATCCATTATGTTCTTTAAACTTAGCTTAAAGTTCACACTATTTCCTGGATTAACAGGCTTACCTGGAAGATCGCATGAGAGAAAACCTTTTTCTAGAGGTTTTACTATAATATTGTATAATAGGGTGGACTCTATTGTACCCCTCACAGCCAACTTTACAGTCCTCTCGCCTAAAAACGAGTCTGGAACAGTTACTTCAAGCTGTAGGTTTACATTCGAGTTCGGAGAAACCATTATACTCGATGTTTCAACATTAGACTGTGTCAGGATTCTATTCTGCCACCCACCAGCATCTACAGAAAGTTCTAGAAACTCGATCTTGTCCCCAAAATTTGATATAGTGAAGGGCAAAAGAATTTTAGAGCCAGGATATCCCACAATGGATGCTATTGAGGTGGAGACTTTAACAGTCTTCTGTAAAATTATGTCATCTAAACTGATGCTCGAATATTGTGTGACAATGTTTCTTGTAACCTTTACATAGCCTTCTCTTGAAAATGTTAATGTTATTGAAGAAGATTTTGGAAGAGTGAGATTAAAGGAGCCGTCTTTAAGTGTGTATGCTATAGCAACTGTTGACCCATCTGGCTTAGATGCTTGAACGTATACACCATCTAATGGAGAACCGTATTCGTCAACAACCCTTCCAACAAGGTTCGATGTTGGCTGAGATTTAACCCATACAAGAAGGTTTAGTGTAGAATTCACTGTACCTGATGCGGTAAGAGACAAATTATATCCTAAATTAGAGACAGTTGTGGTTGGAATTATGATTTCTAGGATAAGGGATAATGTTTGGCCTGGAGAAACTATTACACTTAAAACTTCTCGCCCCGAATCCAATACTCTTGCAACCCAATCCTGTGGCATACTACTGTAAAATGATATGGTTTCAACATTCCCGCCAACATTTGATAATGTAAATGGGATAGTTAATGTTTCTCCTGGGAAAGCGGAGAGACCGAAGGATGTTGTTGAAAGTTTAATGGCCTTAGAAAGTGTAATATTACCTAGGTCTAAGTCAATAGACTGTAGGATAATATTTTTTGAAACCTTAGCATAACCACTTTTAACAAAATATAGCGTAAATGACCCGTATTCGAGGAAAATGTTAAAGTATCCGTTACTGGTGTAAGTTGAGCCAGCGAAGGCACCGTTTTGTGTATAAACTTGAACCTGCACATCATCTAAAAGAGAACCGTTTTCGTCAACCACGATACCGTGAACAGATCCTTGAGGTTGAGCAAAAACTTTCACTGACACAGGGGTAAATAATAGTATGAAAATGGTGAATGTTAGTGCATATAGTATATGCCTAGAGAAATTTAGGCTACGGGACAATAGGGTTTCACCTCCAAAGCCTGTCCTGCCACAATCACTGGCCAAAGATGCAGTAGACACTGTAGCATTAACGAACACCATTTACAGAAACTTTTATAAAAAGCTTATAAAACAGTTTTTCAAAATTATACCAAAATTAAACCAAACAGAATACAAAAATTTTATTCGAATAAAGTTTTTCCAGTATAAGATAAAATAGTGGAAGAAAAAAGATTAATGATGCCCTAGTGGTCTAAAATGGCCTCCAGCACGAACCCTATGAAATACCTATTCGGATGGCTTTTCGTAGGCACGAGAGGTGGGGCTATTAGGGCTAAGATAATAAGGATGTTGAAGGAAAAACCTCATAACGCGAACCAGCTTGCAAGCACACTCAACCTAGACTATAGGACTGTGAGACATCATCTTGAAGTTCTTCAAAAGAATAGGCTTATAGTTTCAGCAGGGGACAAGTATAGTGTCACATATTTTCTTTCACCTCTGATGGAGGCCAACTATAAACTTTTTGAAGAAATTGTGGACAAAATTTGGAAAAAGGAAAAAAAGGAGTGGAAATGATATGTGGAACCAGATGAGCAAGAAAACAGGATTTTGGCTTCTGGCTGCAGTATTAGCTGTTGTAGTTGTAGCTGTAGCAG
Organism: Nitrososphaeria archaeon; assembly: GCA_014361085.1. Classification (GTDB taxonomy): domain Archaea; phylum Thermoproteota; class Nitrososphaeria; order JACIWG01; family JACIWG01; genus JACIWG01. The sequence continues at coordinate 17,159 of JACIWG010000009.1, read as the reverse complement.
TGTTTGCTATGTTAGGTGGTGAGCGTTTTTATATGCCGCCACCATGGCAGCAGAGGCCTCCTAGAATTATTCCAGGAGATATAGAACTATATTATACAGTTGAAACAGTCATTTCCACAATTAATATTACGTTACTTATTTTTCTGCTAATGAACTATGCTATAATGTACTCTGACACTAAATCAGAATTTCTTATAGGCTTAATAATATTTTCACTAATACTATTGTTTCATGCACTTTCATCTAATCCGCTCGTTTACCAGTTTTTTGGATTCCACGCCTTCGGCTTAGGTCCTTTCGCAATGCTACCTGACATTTTCACGCTTATAGCCTTAATAGTTCTAGTATACTTAACCCTCAAATACTAGGCTATTCTTTAAAGATTTTTAGTCCAGCCTTTTCAAGCATTTTAACAAAAAGTTCATTACCCCTACACATTAGGTCAGCACGATAGTGTAGTAGAAAATAGTATTGTGCTGGATTAAAGTATCCTGAAGCCTTAATCTTTTCACAAAATATTTTTGCAAGCTCTTCACCCAACAAGTTTCTGTAAACTTCTTCAGCCAACTTCAACCTCTCCTCTGTAACCTTAACCTTGATCCTATCATATTTTTCGTTAAAGGCCTTCAAAAGCTCTTCATCAGAGGGTTCACAGTATTCTTCATTAGACACTATAATATTGTATCCAAGCTTCTTCTGAGGCTTAGGCCTAACACGAGGATATCCAAGACACACTAGTATTATGGGGAAAACTTTTTCAGGAAGCTTGAGAACTTCTCTAACCCTTTCAGCAGACTCTATTATTGTGCCAATATAGACTGAACCTAAACCAAAAGATTCTGCCGCAGTACATACAGTCTGCGCACAAACTGAAACGTCAATGAAGGCAACCCAAAAGTGTCTAAAGGATTGTGCTGCTGTAAAAGGTGCATCAGATAACCTTGCCCAACGCTCAAGCCTATGGAAGTCTAGACAGAATATTAGAAGTACTGGTGCCTTCGAAATAAAATTTTGAAGACAAAGTTCAGCAATCAACTTCTTCCTACTTTCATCTTCAACCCTTATTATGGAATATGGTTGAAGGTTTCCGGCTGAGGCAGAATGCAGTCCAGCTTCAATAACTCTTCTCAAAACATTTTCTGGAACCTTCTTAGAAAGGAAGCTTCTTACACTGGAACGTTCAAACAGAATCTTTAAGGTTTCATTTTCATAATCCCTCCTACCGGAGCCTTCGTCAACAAGCTTACCGTCAAATGTTAGAAAAGACCCTTCACCCATTGAAGCGAGCTAAAGAGTATGTGGATTTAAATATTGTCATAAATTTTTTCAATCTAACAAGTTTTTATAACATTAGTTAAGAGGATATAAAGTGTTGCCATCTAAAGAGGAGTTGAAAAAGATAAGGTACCTTAATCATCCGGTGAGAAAGAGGATTATAGAGCTTTTAGGGTCAAGGGAAAGCATGTCTTTCACTGAAATGAAGAGTGAAATGAATTTGCCTGTTGGAACATTATACTATCACTTGGACGTGCTCAAGGGATATGTTTTACAGGATGAGGATAGAAGATATTATTTGAGCAAGGACGGTAAGAAACTTTATGACATGCTCTCTAATGCAGGTTCCAGCTTAAAGATTAGTGAGGCTAAGACAATATTTATTCCAAGCTGGTTCTTTCCAGCGGTTGAAAGAAACTTTATAGCAGCTCTAGCATGCTTCATTTCCATCACATTTATAGGTGGAATCCTATCATATTTTTCAGGCTACACGCTTGTAATAGAACATTATGGTATCTCAATATTCTCTAGCTTAGTTGACATAATATTGTTTCCAGCAAGCATTATCACATACATGCTTTACACATTTATTGTGGGAAGAGTTTTTTCTGGGAGAAGGGTGAGCTTAAGCGGCATTCTTGCATCATCAATAGTCTATGTACCAATCCTATTCCCCTTAGTGGCTGCAACAATATTGTATAATGTGCCAGAAAACATTTTCAAGATAGCATATCTTATCATAACAGTTATAGTTCAGGTTTCTTCAACAGTATTTGGGGCAGCATACTTTTCAAGCATATATGGTATGAGGTTTGAGAGGTCACTTCTAATACAGATAATATTCTACATAATTTCTACAATATTCTTTTCATTTCTTCAAACATTAAATCTTGTAACAGAAATTTAAAAAAAATAAGGGTTTAGTGGAGCGTTTTCAAGATCTTAGGCTCCACAATCATTTTACGTGCAGCTGCAATAATAACTCCAACTATCGCCAGAACAGCTACAGTAGTCGCTAGAAGTGTTAAGCCTGGAAACACTGGAGTAGGCTGAACAACTGAAGCTGGAAGCTGGTATGCTGGAACATCCTCTATGCTTCCAGATAAAACGCCTATAACAGGATCGTGAACAATTTTACTACCATGTGGATAATTGAGTTCAGTGTAGTTCATCATTTCAGAGCGTGAGCTTCTAGTATAAGCTTTAACTTCAGCCATGTTGCCGTCTACGGTGGCTGAAGGAGCCCATGTAAAGTATGCGTAAGCATTACGTTCCTTAACAACTTCTGTAGTATTACTATAGTGGATTACTGAAGCCGCTCCTGAAACACCTGTGAAGGATGTTATGAGGGCAAGCCTGCTTTCTGTAGAAGACCATGGAAAGTTTTCGAAACTAAAATCTATCTTAGCCTCATATGGTGAAACTGGAGTGCCATCACTTAGGCGGACGCCTGTGTTGAATACTTGTGTTGTAATGTTGTATGTTGCACCTCTATCTTTTGCTATCATTTGAACCTTCCAGCCTTGAACATCATCTGCTGTAAATTTTGTTACCGTAAGCTTCCAGTCGAGCCTTGCAAAGTTAACATACTGTAGTCTTGTATCATTGTCGTTCTGTCTATATATGCCGTCACCGTTTTTGTCAATATATTCTATCAGCCCATAGACCTTTAGCATACCGTTAACCCAGTAAAGTGTCCTGTTACCGTCTTCTTTAGTATAGTTGGCTAATGCAGCGTAGATGGATGGAGTCCCTTCACTATGTATTCTAAGTATAAAAGATTGTACACCACCCTCAGTCTTTGTTGAGACAAAGTTTACGTAGTTCGGTCCCCTGTCAAGGAATATAATACGTTTTTCATTAAACATCTTCTTGACACGCTCAAACCTCAGCTCCTGCATTTCTCTCAATCTTTCCTGGAGCTCTTTAGCCTTCTTCTGCATTTCTGAAGCCTTGTCGCTTTTAGCGTAGGCTACGTTTGCGCCAACAACTGCTAGAGATGAAGCTAGAAGTATTGCTATAAGTGCGACTGAAGCGATTTTTGCAAAATTCTTTTGAGCCATAGCCATCGGATCATATATTTTGGATAAGGGTATTTAATAGGAGATGCTCTAGAAAAGTTCTAGAATTGTTCGAATATGGTTCGAGTATGATGTTTAATAAATTGAACAGCCTGTTTTCCTTGTTTTCGATGCACTATAGTTTTGGTACTCTAATTTTTAGGACACCTTTTTTAAAGGATGATGTAGCCCTTTTAGGGTCTATCTTGTGAGGCAACTTTATCACCTTTCTAAAGTATTTGTATTCTGTCCTCTTTTGAGCAAACCCCCACCTGTCAAACTTTATTGCTCTAGAACATTTTGCCATAACAAGCAGAGCGTCTTCAGAAAACCTTACTTCAACACTTTCTCCTTTCACGTATGGTAGGTCAACGTATATTTCGAAGGCATCATATGTTTCCCTTACTTCAACCAGAGGCTCCATGCATCCTTCAATATGATCCCATAGTGAGTCAAAGTCTTCTGGGAAGCCCATGGCCATCACCTATACATTAGTGGAAGCTCACCCTCCACGTTCCTGTATGCGCCTGGAGCAACCCTTTCAGTTTGCCTAAGAAGATCTCTTGCTTTTAAACGTATCTCTTCCGCGTTCTCAAGCAACGGTTTAACGTCAACATTAAGTGAAAGGATAGAGTTCAATGATGTTAAAAGTTCTGCTGCAGCACCAGGGTCAGGATATTTTAGGAAAGATTGTGCGACCAAAGCTATAGCCGGCAGGCCAGCCTTCAAACATTCCTTGAGGAAGAGGGCGTATATTCCTGAGATGAAGCCTTCCTGTAAAACTTCAATCTTATGCTTTGAAAGCATTTCAGAATACTCTTTCTTTGACACCACCGCATAAACTTCAGGCCTTTCTATTTCAAGCCTATTTTCTACTGGTATACCAGTTAAAGCGATAAGCAGTTTAGCGTTCAAGCTCTTAAGCCATTCAACAACCTTTTTCACAAGAGGGTTTAAGACTGTAAGAGGCAAGGCTATTTCTGAAGTGAATACAATAAGCCTTTCATTACCATAAACTCTTATCGGATGAAGAAGTTCACCATTGTGAACAACCATGATGGGTGGAAGAAGAGGTGTTTCTATGTAGGCAATCTCCTCCAAACCCAGAGATTCTATAAGATGCATTGACGCAATAGCTCCAGCTAAGCCCACGTCAGGAAAGCCTTCGACGGCAACAGGCTCATTAAACTTAACATCCTTCTTCATCACAATCTCTAAAACTTCCTCAGACATGAAGCCTTCACTTGCACATTTTATATGAACATATTATTTAACCTTTTAAAAAAATTAGGGAGGGTAAAATGTTTTTCAAAGAAAATGTTTAAAGGTTAAATATGCTTGTTATCTCTATTGTATTTGAATCAAATGAAAATTATAGTGGAAGAAAATTTGCCTGAAATAAGGTTTACGAGAAAAATGGTTTTCAGACCGTATAGAAGATACCTTTTTATTAGAGGAAGTAGAATATAGTTTCTTACCACACTATCAGTGATATTGGATAAAATGTGTTAGAAAAGGGTTTTAAACGGTTTCACTTTGTGTTTCATCTAATAGATTTTCTTCTTTTAATATGACTATCTCTCTACCTTCAACTATTGCTCTCGTAAGCTTTTCTCTAGCCTCTTCAACAAGCCTCCAAACAGTATTCCTTGATACGTTCATTCTAGCACCAGCTTCTTGACAGGAAAGCTTCTCCAGTTCAATGAGCTTAAGGGCTTCAACTTCAGCTAGGTCAAGGTAGACGGGTTCAATATTTTTTGGTGGAAAGGGTTTGAAACTTTCAATCACTGGAATGGAGGACGCTATTATTGGCTTCGGTATTCTGCCAGCAACACCCCTTCTTCTTCTCCTACACCAGCACGGACACATGCTTTACGGGATATGTCACAAAACTTATATACTTTACCCCCCAGCACATATGTGATGTATCACAAAATATATTCCCCAATTCTGGAAACCGAAAGCGTTTCTGAAAAATGTTGTAGCCCTTGTCAAATTCCCTCAACAAACTTTAGGTCACTTGAGAGGTGTCAGATATGGGTAAGTCTGAAGGTTTTTTGAAAAAGTATCTTCCAACTATAGTGCTGTTGCTTGCCATAATAATATTCATGATTGAAACATTTTTATCAGGCAACTGGATGCAGAAGGGGGCGCCTCAGATTTCATTATTTGATGAAGTTCTATTATTTTTTGTTGGATTGGCGGCTGGATTGCTTGGAGGACTTATTGGCACTGGAGGATGTAGTGTTATGCTTCCAATTCTACACTTTTGGCTTGGGTATCCAGCTCCACTTGCTATTGGGACAACATTGTTTGCTGTAATTTTTACAACACTTTCTGGAGCCTACGGGCATCTTGTTAGAAAGAATCTTGACAGAAGTGCAGCCTTATGGATCGGTGGAGTTGGAACTTTAGGTGTTCTTGTCGGCTCATGGCTTTTCACAATACTTGTTGAACATGTTAGTATATTGAATCTTATACTTGGTATTGTATTTCTTTGGCCATCTTATAGGATGATAGTTGAGGGTGCAGGAATTGCTAAACCTAAAGCTGTTAAGCGGGAGGAAAAGAATATTCCAGGGTCAAGGGTGTGGATGGGTGTTTTCGGATTCATAATTGGTGTCTTGACAGGTATTGTCGGTTTAGGAGGTGGATACGCTCTTGTTCCTGGACTGATATACTTGTTTAGTGCACCAGTTTATGTTACAATGGGAACGTCTTTGGCTTCAATGATCCCGTTAGCTCTTGTCGGTGGAGGGGTTAAAGTGGTTCAAGGGTATGTTGCTTTAAGCGCTGGTCTTATACTTGCAGCTGGAACTGTTGTAGGTGCACAGGTTGGTGCTGCATTAATAAAGAAGTTTAAACCAAATATTCTGAAACTGATATTTGGAATATACTTCCTTTACATTGCACTCAAGTTTATAACAGGATACTTTGGTATCATGATATGGTGAAATTCTATGACAGACTTGGAGATGATAAAACGTTTTCAAGACACTCGGAAGCGTGTTAGAGAAAACATGGGTAAGGTTAAACATAAGATTGCAGTCATAAGTGGCAAGGGAGGAGTTGGAAAAAGCACTTTCACAGTAAACCTTGCAATAGCCTTTGCAGCAAAAGGGCACATGGAAAGGGTCGGCATATTGGATGCTGACTTTCATGGTCCAAGTGTTCCAAAAATGCTTGGTGCTAAGGGGCAGATGATACAATCAGATGATGGTAGAATACTTCCAGTGATCGGCCCAATGGGGATAAGGGTGGTTTCTACAGAATTCATATTACCTGATGAAAACACTCCAGTAATATGGCGTGGGCCTCTGAAGATGAATGCGATAAGAGACTTTCTTTCTGAAATCTCTTGGGGTGAACTTGACTTCCTGCTCATAGACTTGCCTCCTGGAACAGGTGATGAGCCTCTAAGTATAGCACAGCTTTTGCCAGACTTGGATGGTGTAATAGTTATAACAATACCGTCACAGGTTTCCCAGTTGGTTGTGAAAAAGTCTGTGAACTTTGCTAGAAGACTAAATCTGCCGGTGATCGGGATCGTGGAAAACATGAGCGGCTTCATATGCCCAAACTGTGGTACGAAAGTCGACATCTTTCAAGCAGGAGGGGGAAGGAAGATTGCTGAAGAATTAAATATACCATTTCTTGGAAGCATACCAATAGACCAGAGGATATGTGAGGATGCAGACAATGGTAAACCCTTTATTCTAGAACACAAATATTCACCTGCTACAGAAGCGTTCATGGAAATCGTTGACAAAATAGAGAAATATCTGGAGGCTCAAGATATGTTGAGAGAAAATAGTTAGGGAGGCGAATATTATGGTGAAGATTGTTGTTCCAATAGTAGAAGATAGAGGATTAGATTCCAAGATAGCTGAACATTTCGGTAGAGCACCATACTTTGCAGTCTTCGAATTAAATGATAAAGGTGAAGTCATATACTTTAAAACAGTATCTACTGTTGGAGAACATTTTGGAGGCCCAGGATACACACACGACCGTATTCTAGAGTTAAAGCCTGATGCGATAATAGTATATGGTATGGGGCAAAGAGGGTTAAGCACCTTCCAAAATCATGGAATAGCCGTATTTAAGGCTGAAAAAGATACTGTGAAAGATGTTATTGCATCATATGTTAAAGGAGAAGTTAGAGAACTGACTGAAGGCTGTGCTCGGGCACACCATCATTAAACCACTTATATTTTATGACATATCACAAAAATTTAAATATTGATTTTGTGATACCTCCTAAAATGGTGGGAAATGATGTGGCGATATTATCATAAAGGATGGTGGTGTCCAAGACATCCTTGGCCTCCAGCATGGGCAAGACCATATACACCATACTATATGGAAGATGTTGAAAGTGAGATAAGATACTTAGAGCGTCTGAAAAGAGACCTTGAAATTGAGTTGGAAGAGATTTCAAAAAGAATTGATGAACTTAGAAAAATGTTGGAGGAAAAGAAGGGTTAGGAAGAAAGAAACTTTAAGCGCAAATATTCTCTACCACATTTTTTTAAAATATAATCGATTTTGTTAGAGTCCTATGAAAAGCCTAATCATGTAGGCTACAAGCAAAGCTATAACGCTGGCAACAGCACTTTTTGTCCAAGATAAGCCTGTTAGGACACGATTGGCCATTGTGCAGAGTAGTGTAGCCCAAGCTAGTATAATGATCTGCACATAGTTTGCTATTATAGAGAAGAGTCTTGCTTTTTCATTTAATTCTGCTGTTGCAGCAGCCTTCTCTGATACCGATCCACCTAAGTATTCTAGGGAATAGTATAGTTTGTCTAGTGTTTGGGTTGCTAGGACAGAGTTTATTATGTTCTGGACAAAGAATGTGATTAGGATTAAGCCTACGCATACGGCTAAAGGTTTCCAATAAATTTTTCCTCCAAATGCGTTAAGGAAGATGAAGACGATTCCAGCTATTACGAACAATTGTATGAGAAACTGGAAGATTCCGAGGATAGATATTATTGAAATGTATCCTGTCAGATCCTTGCCTATCCGGTTTTCGAAAAAGCCTCTAAAATATATTCCATCAACCAAAACTTTTATGTCAACCTTTTCCGGCCAATTGAAGGCGAAAGCTAATCCTGTTATAGTATTCCAGTCACCGCCATGGTTTTCCCATAGGCTGTCTGAAAGAGGTATTGTATAGTTGTTCCATAATCCCATGCCAGAGTTTAGAATCTTTTCTGTTAAGTTATAGTATAGGTATTTTGATGCGTCTCCAGAATAGAGGTATATTGATGCACTTGTAGGTAAGGTTGTCGGGTTAACGAATTTTATTTTAAAGGAGAGAGAATTGAATGCGTGCTTACTACAGTTTACTGGCCCCACGTCAGAGAGTTTTACGAAAATGCTTTGGCTGCTGTTTGCATAAAATTTTATGCTCCTATCACCATAGTAGCTTCCGTTAACATGATCACTGTAGTCTAATGAAATGTTAACGTTAGGTGAAGAGGACCAGTATGTAGTGTTTTCTGTCCAAGCATCAAACTGTCCAGCTAGAATGTCAACTTTAGGAAATGTTTCTTCAACATAGCTTTTCGAGAGAACAATGTATCCGAAAAGTGTGCTTGATACTACAAAGAGTACGAGAACAATTATGGCTGCAATATAGCGTGGTTCTTCAGCAACGTCCCTAAAAACCTTGTAGGGGGAATAGAGTACTTTAATGAACTGGAGATAAAATGGTGTACGCTTCACCTCTTCAGCTGAAACGGTAGCCTGCTCATTTTCCAAGAAAAATCATGTCCTCCAAAAGCTTTTGAATCAAATCGAACATCATCGCCAACTTTTATACCAGAATATTTAAACTTATTGTATAAGATTAAGCTAAGCTATTTATAGAATTCGTTCTTACAAAATTCTCTGAGAAGAATTGTAGCATAACATCCCTTTTCAAGCCAAAAAAAGAACTTTAATGCGTCAGCACCTACATTGGAAAATTCTAGGTTTCTATAGTTGAGATTAACCTTTCTAAGAGAACCTTTAACCTTCAAACCTAAACCTCTGTTATTGAACACTCCAAGTTCTAGATTCTCACATTCGATAACATCTTTAACAATCTTTCCAGCCTCACCTTCGGGAAGTTTAGACTTAAAACCTAGAATTGGTAAGGCTGGAGAACCTCCTTTAACAAAGTCTCCTTCAACAAGCCTGTTTAGTGGAAGACCTCTAGCAATCCTCTCTGAAACCATTAGGTTGAATAGATAGCTTTGGTATGCGTTAACATAAAATTTTAGAAGACTTCTTCCAAGAGACCTTATAATCTTTTGAGGGGGAAAATTTTTTAACATCATATTCAGCACCTTTTTCTCTATCCAAAGTTTCTTGGGCATCATATTATATGCTTCTTTAAGAAGACCTTCTCTTGCAAGAGTTCTACATTCTTTTGCTTTAGCTGATTCGTCAGGATACACTTTATAGATAAGCTCTTCAAAGAACATTTCATATTCTTTTTTAAGAAGATGTTTTCCGAGCAGGTGAGTGTTAAACCTGCGTGTTCCAAACCTCTGGTATCCAAAATAGTTTGGACAACCTAAAACATTCAATTCTCTTAAAGTTGACTCAATAAGCTGCATGCTTGGAATACAGTTTCTTAAAGTGATTTCAAAATAGTTCCCCTTTAACATACCCAACCTAATCTTTTTTGAAGTCCTGTAAGCTTCTATAACCTTAACCTTACCAATGATATCAAATTTTCTAACATCAATATCTTCTTTAAACGGTATGGAAAACTTTTGGACTGCTACAGCCCTAGAATCCTTTATTCCAGCAAAACCTATAAACTTCCTATCTAAACCCAAAATTTTTGAAATATGTCTTATAACAAAGTCTGTTGTAACATCCCTCTTTTCAATTACAAGGACAAGATGTTCCCCTCTAGAATCTAATGAAATCTCCGAGTCCTCGACAACCCTAAAATCTTCAATATCACCTCTTATCCTGCCGCCAACACCATCAGTTGAAGTAACATAGTATAGTAGACCTAAACGCTTTTCAAGCTCAATATTGGTTGGAAGCATGCACCCAACATTACACAAGCAGAGAACATGGCTATTAAACCATTTTTCAAACAATAGATTATTTAAGTAAAAATGTGATCTAAAACAAAATTTTGGTAGGATTAAAAAGCCTGAATAAATTTTCTGCTAGGTTGCAAGATAGTTTTCTAGCACATCCTTTTTCAAGTTAACACCAAGCCCTGGACCAGATGGTACAGTAATCTTTCCACCTTCAACCTTTATAGGCTTATCTAGAATTTTGTCACGCCATTCAACGTCACCAAGCTGATATTCTAGAAGGAGAAGGTTTGGTATGCTTGCACAAACTTGCACGCTTGCGATTGTAGCTATTGGGCCAACCATATTATGTGGTGCAACAGGAATATAGTATATTTCAGCCATGGAAGCGATCTTTTTAAGCTCAAGAATTCCTCCAGTTCTTGCCACATCTGGCATAATTATCCTTGCAGCCCTACGCTCAAAAAGTTCACGAAATTCCCATCTCGTGTTCAGGAGCTCGCCAGTGCATATTGGAACATTCGTGTTTCTGCTCACAAAGGACATTGCCTCCAAATTGTTTTGTGGAACAGGGTCTTCGATCCACATAAGATTATAGGGTTCAAGACATTTTGCAAGATGAAGTGCAGTGTTTACGTCGAAGGCGCCGTGACAGTCTATTGCAAGCTGAATCCCCTCACCCACAGCATTTCTTACAGCCTCAACCATTCTAACAGTGTATTTTAAGTCCTCTGGAGACAATGTTCTGTTAACACTTTTACCAGAAGGTATTGGTTCATCAACGTCCATCTTAAGAGCCTTAAATCCGTCTCTTACAGCGGCCAAAGCCTTTTCCGCATACTCTTCCTCAACATACCTTGCACCCCTAAAGAAGCCGTCAACATAAACCTGTACCTCGCTCCTGCACTTTCCACCTAAAAGATTGTATACTGGAGTGTTAAGATGCTTTCCCAAAATGTCCATGAGAGCAATTTCTATACCGCTTACCGCTGGCATGGAGAAACCTTCTCTAAAAAGTTCCTGCCAAATCAATTCAACTTCAAGAGGGTCTCTTCCAATAATCTTTTTCCCGATAACTTCTAGACTTTCCCTAACACCAGTAGACCTGTAGGCTAAAGCTTCCCCGAAACCTTGCAAACCATTGCTCGTTTCAACTTCAACAAAAAGCCATGGAAATCTTGGCCAATGCCTACCCTTCACAGAATATATTCTAACATCACTTATCCTCAAACCAATCACAGGATATAGGGGGATAATGGATACTAATTATCCTTTTAATTTTATATTCTAGTGAAGAATGTTTTTCTGGCATGGTTGAAGGCCCAACTGCAAAAGCTATCGCAATAAAAATTTCGCAAAAATTTGAGGGAGAAACTGTTAAGGATATTATTGTTAAATCTAAAAGAGTTTTTATAGAGCCTAAAGAGCTTTTGAATAAGAAATTTAATGGCTCCGACACCTTAGGCAAAAACATCATACTATTTTTTGAAGACAATGCAATCAGAGTACATTTGATGATGTTTGGAAGCATACACGTTTATGAAATGGGTGAACCTTTGCTAAAACCTCTTGAACGTGCAAGATTGTTGGTTGAAGGTGTGAGGAAAAAGCTTGTAGTCTACAATGCACCAGTTGTAGAAATTGATAGGAGAGAAAAGATTCTGGACAGGTTGATGAGCACACTTGGGCCAGACCCATTAACTGAAGGTTGGAGTAGGGAAAAGGCCGCTGAAAACATAATTAGGTTTGAGAGAGAAAAGATTGGAACCATTTTGTTAGATCAGTCGGTTATAGCTGGAATAGGAAACATTTTAAGAAACGAGATACTTTTCAGGGCTAAAGTGCATCCTGAAAGGAGAGTTGAAAGTTTGAGCGTAGAAGAGGTTAAAGAAATTGTCTTAGCATGTGAGAGATTGTGTAGGAAGTTTCTGGAATTGAAGGTTAAGGGTAAAGGTATCAAAGAAATTCTGTATGTCTATAACAGGTATAGGGGAAAATGTAGAATTTGTGGGGAAAACATAAAGTTTTACATGCAGAAGCCAGTGAATAGGAAGACTTTTGTATGCGAAAACTGTCAAAAATAGGGTTCAAAAATAAATCGATTTATTTGAGTATAAAATTGGAAAAGTTTATGGAATTATTTGGCCATAAAATGTTACATAATAGCCTCCTTCACAGCTTGCAACCCACCTCCCAAAGGGGAACCAGTAAACATTATAGTCACAAATTAGTATCCCATCTTCTACACCATGTGCCCTACTATATTCTATCATCTCCTTTAACGCTTCCTCGTCTGCAACAACCTTTTCAATGGGCACAATTGTACCATCTCTCCAACCCCTCTCTTCAAGAACCATATCGTGAACCTTCTCATTATCGAGCCAAGGGGCCCAAGCTAGTAGAAAGAATGCTATTATAAGGAACCATTTTATAACATGCTTTAAAGTCTTCATGCACATTATAGTGGAAGGAAGATCTTATATTAAGATTTTTATATAGTCTACGGAGAGACTTTTCGAAAAATGTTATGGGACAAAATTTGTTGAATATATCGATTTATTTTTTATGCTCTGGATGCTCGAACTTTTCAAGCCTAACCTTATCCCTGTGCACTTCCCTCAAATGTCTATTTAATTCCTCTTCATCCTTAAATTTTTTGCTGCATATTGGACAATTTGGCATATTATTCACTAAAAAAAATAAAGGGAGCAAATGGATTTTATGCTCCATAGACTGCCTGAAGCCCAAGAATATCTCCATAGCCTAATGTACGCTTGTATGTTTCACCAAAGTCTGCGTAACCGTACATTGTAAGCCAATAATCTTTATCATCGTATAGGTCGTCGAGACCGCACCAGTGTCCAAACTCGTGTGTCATAATATTCTGCACATCCATTTTACCAGCCTCACCATTCAAACTCCATTTATAGTATGTGTTCAATCTCGTGTCCGTTTCAACAATTCTTCCCCCGACCTGCCAAATGTATGTTACAGCAATAACACCAGCACGATAACGGCCCCAAGATATGACATTATATCCATCATACCTTCCAGCAGACCTTGAAGTTGTGCCCATGTAGTTGAAAACTTGAGCTGAAGTTTGACTATCCCACGCTTCAGCCGATGCTTTTATTGCATTAACAACATCCGAGACTGAAAAACCATACTTGTTTGATGGATTAACATAATATTTTGCCGTAGTATACCAATGGTATGGGAGAAGCTTATAGTCAGGGTTTGACATCGAATCATCTTCTGATGAGATAGCGTATATGGTTACCTTACCATTAGATAACTCGATAGACCATTCTATAACAGTTAACTGTGGTAAGAATGCTAAGGTTGAAAGTGGCAATATGATTGATGATAATAGAATTATGACCGATAACATTAGAATTGAAACTATCTTCTTCGCCATATTTCCTAATATCATATAGGCTTGCTTAAAAGGTTTTTACTTTAGCCGAGAAAATTATGCTATTAAAAGTATAAATTTACGAGTTTATAGTTTGATGTTAGGATTGGTTGATATGGAAAGACCTTTTGGAGTCACAATATTGGCGGTTCTAGCGGTCCTTAATGCACTCATTTCTTTCGGCTTGGCAGTGTTAGCTGGCGCAATCCTTTCTTGGATCGGTTTTATGATGCCTGGAGCATTAAAAGGTCTAATAACTGGTATTGCATTGATTGTTTCAGCTGTTGCAGCGGTATTCGGTTTAATTTACCTTCTTCTAGCATGGGGTTTATGGAGTGGTAAGGGCTGGGCTTGGACAATAACATTAATATTGACGGTTTTGAGCCTGATTGGAAGCCTTGTCACGGCTGCTACAGGCCTCAGTATTGTATCTTTGATTATTGACGTCCTCATATTATATTATTTGACTAGACCTCATGTTAAAGCATTCTTTGGAAAGGGCCCTCCTCCTGAAATGCCTCCTCCACCGCCACCCTAAAAATTTTTTAGAATATTGACTTGCTCGCCTGCCTTTGTAGGTAGTTGTATAGTTCTTTTGTATAATTTGCTATACTTTCAACACGCTTGCTTAACTCTTCAACCTTAACCTCTAGCCTTACAACCCTTTCCCTGAGCTCAATCAACTCCTTCTTTAACTCCTCCTCAGACATAGCTTTCACACAATATATTGTTCCTAAGCAAGTATTTAAGGTCTTCATATCATAATGATATATTTTATTGAATTGACTAGAAAATATTTGAAAGCTTGAAGCAGATGAAATTTTTGGACTAATTTTTTAGTAATTCAAATGATGGTCGCCCTTATATTTTCTTCTAAAGCAACCTTGTACTGTTTTTCATCCGAGGTTATCAATTCTAAACCTTCTTTCATAGCTAAGGCCAGATATAGTGAATCATAGATTGTAATTTTATGCTTTAAAGAAATTTTGATAGCCTCAGCGAGGAAAATACTTTGTTCAATCGTCTTCACTGGAAGATTATTTATAAATTCTAACATAATTTTTTGCACCAATTCAAGATTGAATTCACCTTTAACATATCTTTTCCATAACGAGTTCAGTACTTCCTTTATAGCGAGGTCCAGCGTTATGCAACCTTCAACCATATAATATTCTATAGTCTTCCACCCTCTTTCACGATTAACAAATTTTGCTAGTGAAGAAGCATCAATTACTTTCACGGTCTTCTTTCACCGAAAAAGTAGAAAAACCTTCTTTAGCAGGCGGAATATCTTTTAACAAAATGTTTAACCTTTCTATCCTTCTTTTAACTTCAATTTTCCACGCTAGATTTTCTAAAAAATGTTTAACTTCCCTATTAATGTCTACACCCGATTCCTTCAAAATTTTCTTAACCTCTTCATCTATCCTAATACTAATAACAGACATATACATCATTGTATACATTTAGTAAACAAATATTTAAGCATTTATGTTTACAATAAGTTTTACTACTACAGTTTATATATAGCTACTTTCTTATATCGTGCACAATGGATCCTATAATTGCTGCGTCAATAGTTGCTTCAAGTGTTATAGGTTTGATGGCTTTAGGTTTTACACTACAATTTATTACATTGAAAGTGCCTAATTTGGCGCATACAACCATATGCTTTAGCTCAGCTTATATGCCCCTTTCTTTCTGGCTTTTTGGATTAAATCCATATTTAGCACTCCCTTTAGCCTTTTTAACTGGATCCCTTTTATCTTGGATCCTTTACAAGTTTTTAGCTTTTCTTAGAACACGTGGAACAGGTCCTGTTGGACAAATGATGTCTTCTTTAGCTTTTGGTCTAATAATTTATGGTATAATGAACATTTATGCCGATTATTTGTCTTATGTTTTAAAAGCCTGGGCACGTACTTTCACATTAGCGAATGCTGATATAAAATTGTTTGAGGAGCCTGGCATCGTTTTATTGGCTCCAATTTTATTAGTTGCTCTTACAACATTCTTTCATTTACTTTTAACTAGAACTAAATTTGGAATCGCTATAAGAGCGATAGTCCAAGATTATTCTCTCGCAGCAACCCTTGGTGTTAACACAGATCGTGCACTTGGTATTGCTTGGTTTATTGTAGGTGGAATAGGTGGTCTGGCTGGAGCGGTTTGGCCTTTTTGGTTTAGTGTTGACCCTTGGACTGGGCCTAGGATGTTAAGTGATATATTTGCAGCTTGTGTTGTTGGTGGACTATTTAGTGTATATGGTAGCATATTGGGTGGAATCATAGTTGGGGGAATGGAAATTTTACTGTTGTGGGGTATTGCACTCAATGTTGGAGTATGGATAACATCTTACAGGCCAATAATTCCTGTAATTATTGCAGCTTTAACGTTATTGATATTTCCTAAGGGTATTATGGGAAGTATAGAGGCGTTTAGAGAGAAGAGGAGGAAGTAATTATGGTTCTAGAAACTTTGTTACCTTTAGCTATAGAAACCTTAACCTTTTTTTCTATTTATCTTATTTGTAGTTCAAGTCTTAACTTACAGCAAGGGTATACCGGTATTTCTAATTTGGGACTTTTCTTCAGTATTTCTTCAGGAGCATATGTTATTGCAGCATTACCTACTCGTTTAGCAGTTTGGCTGTACGGTATAGACATGGATTTTGTTTATCAAAATGCTTTAGTGGTATCCCTATTAAATGAAAAATTCGCGAAGGATGCTTTAACTCCAACAATTTTGCTTATAATAACATTTTTTGCTGCAATGCTTGTTGGAGGAACTCTTGGATACGCGTTCACATACCTATCCTTGAGGTTGACTGAGACATACTTAGCAGTTTTTTTCTTGTGTGTGGCTGAAGCTATTAAAATTTTTGGAGAAAATTTTATTCCTTTAGCTGGAGGACCGAACGGTATTCTATTACCAAACTTCTTTATGTGGTTGGGTAACTATAGCTGGATTGTCCAGTCAATATTCTTTATTGTCATACCTTTCATAATATTTGTAGTATATGAAAGGGTTGCTGGCTCTCCTTTTGGAAGACTCTTAAAGGCGATAAGAGAAAATGAGTTGGCATTACAGTGTTTGGGAAGAAACACTATCAGTTTCAAGCTTAAAGTTATGGCATTCACTTCCGCCTTCTTGGCAGTTGCAGGAGTACTGGTTTCACTTAGGATGAGGTCTGTCGTAGCTGGAACGTTTGATAGAGTAGATTATTCTTTTTGGCCTTGGTTGATGATGATGCTGGGTGGAGCAGGTAATAATATGGGATGCCTTGTTGGAACATTGGTATGCATTATAATAAGAAGAATTGTTTACTGGCTAAAATTCTATCTTACTTTCTTACCT
>JACIWG010000089.1 GCA_014361085.1 Nitrososphaeria archaeon | reverse complement strand
AATACTACATAATATTTTGGTGTAAAATTTAATTTAAAACCTAAATCGTTTACTCTTTCATTAAAAATTAGATTATATGAATAGTTTAGGAAATCGATTTCATATACTAATCTTGACCCCTCTCCTATCTTTAAATTTTCATGTCCTTTAATATTATATTGTTGGGGGTATACACCTACTATGGAAACGATTAAAATTACAAAAATTATTACAATATATAATAGCCACTTTTTCATAGCATTTCACCTTATGCATCCATCATTTAAATTAGCCCTAACACTTGGCCTAACATTACCACATCCATTCCATCTTACTGTACTATAGACATATCCTCCTGCTTGAGTAAATGAGTAGGAATAGGTATAATCTACTGGACCATAAAAATATCTGTAATCATATTCGCATCCAATTATGCAACTCATGGCGGGATAAGGACAACACATTGAACCAAAAGGCAATTCTCCATTAACAGTTCCACCACCATAGGAATTAGATTGAGACGTACCACATATGTATGCGTCAACGGTTACTTCACAACAAATATTGCTTCCAGAATTATCGCAAATGGTACATGCAGCAAAAATATTGGGTATAGAAAGAGATAAGGTGGATAAAATTAAGCATAATAAACCTAATAATAGTCTTCCATTTCCTATCAATCCACCTATCACCACTATTATATATACTTAGCATAGTATATATATATTACGGGTTCAAAATACTTTATCAAACATTAGTTATATATTCTCTTTTAATTTCATTATAGAACAGACTCTTTTGACATGGTTTAACATTTTTATCAACATTTTTTGCATAGAACCCCTTTATGCTATAAGATTCGGATACATCAAAGAAATATTCTTTATTCTAACCCTTAAACTTTATCTCCTTCATTACAATTTTTCTTTTAGTCTTAAAAATGCATTTTTGAATTACCTTTAAGGTTAAAAAATATTCTCTTTATTTTATCTTCTAATTTAACATTTGGCAAGTTTAACATTATTTGATACCCTTAATTAATATTGCTGGGCACACTCTTATAACACCCTCCAGTCCTTCAATTCTTCTATGCACTTCCTCTAATCTATCCATCTTATCTGTAACAATTTCAACCAAAATCATATGATCTCCGCTTGTTAACATTATCGTCTTAATTTCATCTAAGACTTTTAGCTTTTCTATAGCTTTCCAAAGCTTCTCCGGTTCCACGTCCACACCTGTTATTGACGCCACCAACTCAGCCTTCTGATAGTCTATTACCGTCCTATACCCTAATATTATTCCTGAAGCCTCCAGCTTCTTCAGCCTTTTTCTTATGGCTGCCTCTGTTAGGTTAAGTTTTTTTGCTAAATTTGATTTAGATATTCTAGCGTTTTTCAGCAGTTCCTCTATTATTATTTTGTCTAAACTGTCCATGGTTTGGGTTTCGAACCAAATGTTTATAAACTTTTACCATAATATCATGTTTGGTGAAAAAAATGTCCGAAATCGGAATACCGCTTTTGGGGGACACATTTCCAGAAATGAAGGTTCAGACGACCCACGGTGTAATTGAGCTTCCGAAGGCATTTGCGGGAAAATGGTTCATCCTATTCAGTCATCCAGCTGACTTTACTCCAGTCTGTACAACAGAATTTGTTGCCTTCCAGAAAAGATATGACAGGTTCAGGTCATTGAATTGTGAGCTGATAGGGTTAAGCGTCGACCAAGTCTTTTCCCACATTAAATGGGAGGAATGGATAAAAGAGAAGCTTGGTGTCGAAATAGAATTTCCAATCATCGCTGACACTAGTGAAGTTGCAAAGAAGCTTGGTCTAATACATCCTGGAAAGGGTACAAACACTGTTAGAGCTGTTTTCGTAGTAGATCCGGAAGCAAAGGTTAGGGTTATCTTATACTATCCACAGGAACTTGGCAGGAACATGGACGAAATTTTAAGGATTGTTGAAGCTCTACAGGTGTCCGATAAATATAATGTAGCAATGCCTGCAAACTGGCCAAATAATGAGCTGATAGGGGACAAGGTTATAGTTCCCCCTCCAAAGGATGTGAAGACAGCTAAGGAAAGAATTGAAAGGTCAAAAGCTGGACAGCTTGAATGCTTCGACTGGTGGCTTTGCTATAAGAAGCTTGAAAAATAGCTTCCCTCTCAAATTTTTTTATTCGTATCTCAAAGCCTTTATCGGTTCCATCTTTGAAGCTCTCCAAGCCGGATAAAGGCCTGAAAGCACGCTTACGGAAACTGCGGTTATCAAAGCTATTCCAACAACATCTAATGTTATTACGGGTGTATAAGAGAAGGAGGCCATCGCACCCTGCATTCCAGCCCCTCCCCCTTGAAAACCGCCTCCACCACCCAAGTTTGATGAGCCAAAATATGTTCCAATCAATGTTGGGACAAGCTGTGAGGCTCCAGCTCCAGCCACTATACCTAAAATTCCGCCGATAATACCTACTAACATGGCTTCAGAAAGAAATATTGTAAGGACGTTTCTATCCTTAAATCCTATCGCTTTAAGCAAGCCTATCTCCTTTGTCCTCTCGTAGACTGAGACAAGCATTATATTCATTATTCCAAGTCCTGCAACAGAAAGTGATATGGCTGCAACAGAGCCTAAAAGTATGCTGAAGAAGCCCATTATCGTTGACACAGCCTGAGTTATCTGTTGAACATTAATTATGCTTATGTTTCTGCCATATATTGTTGTCAAGTATTCTGAAACCGTGTTCACGCTCTCAACGTTAGCAGCCTTGACGATGATGTAGCTGTACGCCCTCCGGTTAAATATGTTCATAGCATAATCTATTGGTATGAAGATTGAATTGTCTGTTGAAAGGAAGGCGCTTGACCCATACTTGTCCAGTATGCCCGCGACCTGCAAAGTTATTCTTCTGCCAGTTGAGCCAAGCGGCTGTTCTAACGTAATCGGCTGTCCAACGTAAACTTCCTGAATCCCCTGAGTGCTCGAGAAGGCTACACCATTTCCAACGATAGCCAAAGGAGTGTTGGAGGGAGGATAAATTTCTCCATCCAAAAGCCTCACTTCCCCCAACAGTGTTTTAAGACCTATACTGTCTACTCCTATAACGTTCACTTGTACAACTTCACTGGCTCTTGTTAAACGCATTTGAGCGCTTACTACTGGAACAACCCCCTCCACTCCAGGTATTGACATCATCCTTGCAATGTCAGCCTGGGTTAATGTCGTGGTTCTAGCAGGAGTTACAAGTAATGTTGTAGGCCCAAGAGACTGTAATGTGCTCAAAACGCTTGCCTGTATTCCAGCTGTCTGTGAAACTAGCCCAATGATGCTTGCTACTCCAATTACAACACTTAATATTGTAAGAGCTCCTCTAACCTTTCTTGTCTTAAGGCTTTTGAAACCGAGCCAAAGTATATCCTCAGTCCTCATCTACCTTTAGTCCTCTTTCCAATCATGTAACCTATCACGAAAAATACTAAACCTAAGACTATGGGAAATGTTAGCGACGACAGATTTAATACATTTCCTCTTGTACTCGAAGTCGATGTTACAACGTTCTTTCCCTGAATATCGACCGTTAGGTTTAAGTTTAGCGTATGTTGTTCCCTTAAATTGTCATAGTATGTGACTGCTACAGGTATTTCATATGTTTGAGGATTAGTTATGTTCGGTGCCTGTATGCTTAAAGTGAATGTTGTTGGAACGTTCACCTGCATATCTCCAACAAAAACTGATTTTGAACCAAACATTCTGAATCCCTGCGGAAGCTGCGGTGTGGCTGTAACCGAGGACGCAGTAATAGTTCCAACATTAGTTAATGTGATTGTTACAGAGAAAATTTGGCTCTGAAAAGGCTTCTCTGGCAATATCGTCATGTCTATAACCTTTAACTCTATTATCCCCTGTGAAAGCATTCCAACACTCCTACTTTCCTGATACATGTTTCCACTTTCATCATAATACTTTATACTTATCTGCATCGTGGTTGAAGTTGTTGCTATCGGAGGATTATAGGCCCTTCCCTTTACTGTAACAGTTTCTCCAGGCAAAATCTTCTCCACTTGGAAAACGTCTGGAGTAAGCCAGGTAACCTGACCTGATAAAAATGAGAATGTCGCTGAAAGGCTTTTAACGGCTGTGTTTCCAGTATTTGTTAAAAGCACTTCTATATCGTTTAATTTTCCAGCTACTAAAGTTGTTGGATCTACTTTTATAGAAATTGGTGACAGCTTTGCTGTATTATTCAAAAGAAAGGTTATATATCTGTTTTCACTTTTTAAGGCACCTGAAATGTCATAGTAGGTTACTGTAAACGTTATGGTTGAGGAAGTCTGTGATGTGGGTGAAACATATATTTTTAGCACAGTTTCAACTTTATCTCGAGGTTGCAGTGTTCCTAAAAATGTCTTTCCATCTCCTTCTATTAAGCTAAGAGGCTGTGAAGTTGACACACTTAAAGTTATATTTCTTAAAGGCGTGTTTCCTAAGTTTTCTAAAAGAACTATTGCATAGTTCACTTCCCCAACCTTCAAGAAAAGTTTGTCACAAGAAATCTTGAACATTGTTGTCTCAACCGGGTTTATGAGGAATCCAATGTTCTGGCTGAAGCTTCTATGGTTAAAGTACGCGTCCCTGTAGTCTCCTGCTAAAGTTATGGTTATAGGTTGGCCCGCTAAGCTTGGAGCAACATAAACGTTTAATGTAAAATTTGTTTTAGAATGAGGTTCAATTTCATCTATCGTCTGCGACATTTTGTTCACGATCGTCTGAGCAGGGGATATAATGTTTATATTCAGGCTTCTTGCTCTCCCATCTCCTAAATTTTCGACTTTAAATGTTATAGCATTAAATTGTCCTGGGTTAAGATTGATGTCCGACGGCTCAAAATTTAGTGTAACTTTACCGTTTAAGCTTACAGTAAAGTTAACTTGCTCCATCATATTGTATTCCCACGTCGTGTTCCACATGATTTTTGCAGTGAATGTATGTTTTCCTAGGGTCGCGTTCGGTGAAATGTTCAAGTAATATGTTAGATAGAATATTGTGTTTGGTTGAACGTTAACAGCGACAGCTGTCGGCTCCCCCACTTCAAGCGAGTTGGAAAAGTTGGATGGTAACAATAGCTTTGCACGCACACTTGTTGCAGTATAGTATCCAAAATATTGTACTGAAACAGTTAATGGCACGTTAACGTCTCCAGGTGCTGCTTCAACAGGGTTTAAGCTTGTACCCCAGCCTGAGCTTATGACATCAAAATGTGTCTGCTGAGCCCTTATCCCATACAATGGTATAGTGAGCAGTATAAATGTTGTTAATAAAATTGCCTTTTTAATCAATTTTGTAAAACCTCCTTTTCCACAACACCATCCCTTAAATAAATGATTCTATTACATGATTTTGTTATTTCAAGATTATGGGTGACCATAATAACTGTCACCCCTGAATCGCATACATTTTTTAGAATTGAAGCAACAACCTGTGCCGTCTTAGAGTCCAAGTTTCCTGTAGGCTCATCTGCCAGTATCAGGGATGGGTCGTTAACTAATGCTCTAGCGATAGCAACCCTTTGCTGCTCACCACCACTTAGTTCGTTTGGCATCTTGTTTAACTTATCTCCTAAACCAAGTTGTTCAAGAACCTTTTTAGCCCTCTCGTGCCTTATAGATCGTGGTGTGTTAGAGGCTATTAGTGGAAGTTCAACATTTTCTAAAACATTCAAGTATGAAACAAGATTATACGTTTGGAACACAAAACCTAACGTTTTATTTCTAAATTTAGCAAGCTCGTTTCCCCTCATTTTAGAAACAGGTTTACCGTTAAGGTAAACTTCTCCTCTAGTTATTGAGTCAAGTGTTCCAATCAAATTTAACAGGGTAGTTTTACCGCTTCCAGAAGGTCCTACTATTGCAACAAATTCTCCCCTTAAAATTTCTATTGAAATTCCTTTAACCGCGGGATATTCTAATGTACCACTTCTATAAATTTTCCACAAATTATCTGTTTTAACAACAATTTCATCTTTCCTAACAGCCATTAATGTCCAAGCTTTTCTAAAGCGAACGTTATTTAAAGGTTATTTAACATAGTTAACTTCACTTTACCTTTCTTCTTTGCATTAAAGCTTCAAAGAATGCAGGAAATAGTGAAATAGCTATTATTAAATAGATGATTAATGTTAAATTATCTTTAACAAACTGGAGGTTGCCGAAAAAGTATCCGCTGAAAAGGAACAAGGTCACCCACAAAATTCCTCCCACAACATTATATGCAATAAATTTTCTGTAACTCATTTTACCAATGCCTGCAACAAATGGTGCGAAAGTTCTAATTATTGGAATAA
>JACIWG010000088.1 GCA_014361085.1 Nitrososphaeria archaeon | reverse complement strand
TTAAGTAAAAATTTAGAAAAAGATTTCTATTATTTGCTTGCTCTTGCCTCTTTTATCCACATTATACATTTTTCAACCATCGTTTTAATTTCATCAAACTTTCCTTCTTTTACTAAATCTTTTCTTATTAAATTTGAGCCAATATTTAATGCCGCTGCACCTGCTTTAATCCATTTTGTAATACTTTCTTTTGCTGGTTCAACTCCTCCTGAAGGCATTAACTTTGACCAAGGCATTGGACCTAGAACATCTTTTATGAACTGTGCACCTACTACATCGGCTGGAAAAACTTTTATGATTTCTGCACCCATTTCTTCAGCTAACGTAATTTCTGTTGGTGTACAGCATCCTGGAATATATAGGACTTTATATTTATTACATATCCTCGCTACTCCTTTATTGAATGTGGGGCTTACTATAAAATCTGCTCCACAGTTTATGTACAATGATGCTATAGCTGGTTCAATTACTGTTCCAGCACCTAAGACTATTTCTGGAAGTTCTTTATTTCTCCATTTTATTAGTTCACTAAACTTTTGATATGCTTGGGTTCCGCGGTTTGTGAACTCTACAACCTTTGCACCACCTTCTGCACAAGCCACTATTACTTTTTTAGCTACTTCAACATCATCTTCATAAAATGTTGGTATAAGTCCTATATCCAATATTCTGGCTACTACTTCATGCCTTAGAAACTTTATCATATTACATCCAATCACATAATTGCTGATCACTATAATAACCTTTTTGGGTTAATGGGAGCGAACATAATTTTATGACATTAAAAATGTTTTTTAAACAGTTTAGCAAAACTATACTGTAATGGTTTCTGATGGTATAGAAAGACTTTCAACTGGAATAAAGGAATTAGATGAACTTTTAGATGGAGGAATTCCTAAAGGCTTTTTTGTAGCATTAACTGGTGAACCTGGTACAGGAAAGACTGTACTTTGCATAACCTACATTAATGAGGGAATAAAGGAAGGTGACAAATGTGTGTATGTTACAACTGAAGAGAGTAAGAAGTCTATTATTACTCAGGCTAAAATGTTTAATATGGACTTTGAGAAGGCAATAAATGAAAAGAAACTTATTTTGGTCGACGCTTTGATGGGAGACGATGACCCGTGGAGTTTGAAAAGTTTAGAAATTGATGAACTTGTAGGAAAAATTATTGAGGCTAAAAAGAGTCTAGGTTATGGTAGGGCGAGGCTTGTCATAGATTCCCTTTCAGCCTTTTGGCTGGATAAGCCTGCTATGGCGAGAAGACACTCTTATCTTGTAAAGAAGGTGCTTTCAAAATGGGATTTCACAATCTTTGCAACATCACAGTATGCTATTACTACATCGTATGCTTTTGGCTGGGGTGTAGAACATATTGCTGACGGTATTATAAGATTTCGTAGAATTATTCGAAGTGGACAGTTGAAGAGATATATTTTGATAGAGAAGATGAGGCAGACAAATCATAGTCTATCATTGCATGAGATAGAAATTAGGCCTGGAACAGGTTTAACGATCGTGGGTGCAAGTGAAATGAGAGTTGAAGATATTAGGTTGCCTAAGAATGTTGTGGATAAGATTATTAAGACTAGACAGGAGGAGGAAGCACAATACGATAATGTTGAATAGAAAAATTTTGATGGAACATTATTCTAGAGAAGATGTTTTAAGAGAAATTGTGAAATACTGTCGTGGCCGATGGTGTGCATTTTTAATTAAAGGCATAGAAGGCTCTAAAATCATGAGATATGATAGGAGAGATTTTAGGCCTATAGTTTTAGATACTGTTGAAAAGTTCAGGTCTTATCTTAAGATTTTACCTATAAGGACGGTTTATGGTACAGTACACTTTTATAAGAAGATTGAAAGATTTGAGGACGTAAAGGACTTAACAAACATTCTCACATCTGAGCCAGTATGGGATATAGACAATAGTATGATGGAATGGAGGAAGACTCTTCAGGCTGCGGAAATCGTATACGATTTTTTAGAAAGCAAAGGTGTTAGAAGGTCAGTTTATATTAAATGGTCTGGTGAAGGAATACATGTACATTTGAACAGTAACTCTATTTCAGAGGAAGTTTATAAAAAGATTCATCCTCTTGATGCAGCTTATTCTGTTGTCGAATATGTTAAAGGGAAGGTGGAAGAAAAGATTCATGAATTAAATTGCACAAGTTTAAGGGTTGAGAATAAAATTGATCCCCAGAGACTATTTACAGCACCACTAACATTTCATAAGAGTTTAAATGTTGTCACAGTATGCATTAACCCAGAACAGTTGAATAGTTTCTCAATAGAGTATGTTGATCCTAAAAAGTATGTGCACTATTATGGCTGGGATAGATTTGTGGATGGTGAAGCAGACCAACTTGTTTTTGAGGCATACGAGGCTGTAGGCCCATATCCAAAAGAGTATGCTGCAGGAAAGAGGAAAAGGAGAAGGCTTGATGAGGAAATAAGGAGATGGCAAAATTATATGATATAAGAGCCTATATTTCTATTGAAAAGAACCTTGAATAGTGTAATGCTTTTTTATTCAAGCTTCCAACAATATCTATCTTATAACCGCAGAATCTGCATCTATTTTCTTCAACAAGATTCCATTCATTTATGTCAAAACCATATCTGCCAACAACCCTCTTACCACATGAAGGACAGTACGTGCTTTCATAGGGGTGTCCTGGAACATTGCCTAAATAGACGTACTTTAAGCCCAAATCTTTAGCAACCTTATAGTGCGCTTCTAATGTTGCTATAGGAGTAGAAGGTAGATTTAGCATCTTATAGTCTGGATGAAATCTCAAGAAATGTATTGGAATGTTTTCACCAAGATTATCTAATATCCATTTGCAAAGCCTTTTCGCATCATCTAAACTGTCGCCTACTCTTGGAACGATTAAGTCAGTAATTTCTATATGAATATTGTTTCTTTTTAATTCTAAAAGTGTTTGAAATATTGGTTCAGGGTCAACGACCATAGCAAATTTTTGTAAAAACCTCTTTTCACCGTTTCCTTTAAAGTCTACAGTTATAGCGTCTAGAAAATCAAGCATAAGCTTGACACTTTCCGGTGAAGCGTATCCATTGCTTACAAACACGTTAAAGAGACCCTTTCTTTTAGCAAGAACACCTGTATCATGCGCATACTCTATAAATATTGTTGGCTCATTATAAGTGTACGCTATACCATCAGCATCATATTCTAAAGCCAAATTCACTAACTTTTCAGGCATAAGGTTAACGCCATCAACCATTCTCCTCTGGCTTATGTCATAATTTTGACAATATTGGCAAGCCCAATCACATCCAACAGTGCCAATACTTAGAACCTGTGAGCCTGGCATATAGTGTGAAAAAGGTTTCTTTTCTATTGGATCCATGTGCACTGCTATCGGTTTACCGTAAACTAGGAGTAACAGTTTTCCTCCAACATTCTTTCTAACACCACAGAATCCAACCTGCCCTTCTGAAAGCTTACAGTATCTTGGGCATGCGAGACACTGTATTCTAGCTTCATCAATCCTTTTATATAGTACCGCCTCCTTCAAACACTATCACATTAATTATTTTTGATAAGGTTAAACTAATACTTTTCTATTTGATATTGAAAAGTCAACCCCCCTTTTAACCTATACTTTTATTGTGGCGAAGATTTCCAGCAGGTTATCATGCAATAGCATTCTTGCAATATTCTTAGCTTCATCAAAACTGAACCTTCCACAGTCAACCTTATCCTGCAACACTTCAAATATGTTCTTTCTAGCAATCTTTGAATGGCCATAGATTCCTTCAACATGCTTATAGTCTCCGCCAAAACCTATAATTTTATTGGCTGGAACCATATCCAAAAGTTCTTCCAAAGCAGATTTTGCTGATGAAGAGGATACTGCATGAAGCCAGCATAGGTCAACATAAACGTTGGGAAAATTTTTTGCTAGAACAGCAAGTTCACGAACATATGGATATGATCCATGAAACACATCAAATTTTACATCATAGTATTCCATGAAAAGGTTTGCAAGGTTTAGTGGATTAGAGTTGCTTACAAGGTTAAGGTTACCTTCCTGTAAGCCAGTATGGACTTGCACAGGCAACTTATGTTTACAGGCAAGTCCAAGAATTCTATGGACCATGTAATTCTGTAAATGTCGACATTCTTCTACAGAAAGTTCGTCAGACATTGTTAGCCTTACCCCATCTGGACTCGTATATCTTATGAAGGTTTTTTCTGAACCCAAAATTTTATTTAACACCTTTTCAGCCTCATCAAACGTTACCTTTTCAAAATGAATGTCTCTTCTATATGCTAAAGCAATTTTAAATCCAACAATCTTATCCAATATTGACTGAACTTTAATTTCCAAGGCCTTTTCAAGATCCCTTAATGAGTGAATTGGAATTTTAACGGATTCGCTTACCCTTCTAACATCTTCCCGACTTCTTATTAGGATAAAGTCTTCAAGCCTGACAACTGGCAGAAAAAAGCTTCTATCAACTTCAACAATATCACTTATACCATCATATATTGATACCTTGATTTTAGCCAAGTCCTTTAATATCCATTTATATAATCCCTTCTTGTTCATAGAATTCATTTTTATAGAAAGATCTTCAACTGTATCCTCGTTTAATTCGCTTATGCCATAAATGTCTTGTACAGCCAACTTGATGACTTCAAAGTAGGATGTGTTTTTTGCTTTAACCCAATACGGTTCTATAATCTTCCAACGTTCTTTTAAAGGTATCCTTGTATCTAGAGCATGCACATAATCTTCTACCGTAAGTCCAGCAGATATAAGGTCAGAGGAAGCATACTGTGATAGAAATATTTGCAGTGGGTCAACTTTTGAGGAAACACGCTCATCTTCTTGAACAGTATGCTCATGCGAGTCAACTATCCACAAATTTTCTACATAAGTTTCAAGCGATGACATGGTCTTAACATTATGTTTACTAAAATAAAAGATTTTAATTTTTTGGAGACAGGATGATTTTATTTATGCCAGTCTATTGTGACAGCATGCTTGCCTGAAAGTCTCTGAACATATTCGTAGGCCGATAATGCTGCCTTCGCACCCTCTGCAGCGGATATTACAAGCTGCTTGTATGGAGTATTGGTTATGTCACCGCATGCAAAAACACCGGAAGTTGACGTTTCATTCCTGTTGTTAACTTTTATCTGCTTCCTTTCATCAAAGGTTATAATATCTTTAAATGGCTCAATATTAACTTCATAGCCCATTTCAACAAAAACACCGTCTACTGGAATAGTGTAGACACCCCTATCATGTGATTCTAAAACTATAGCATCAACTTTAAAGGAACCCTTTATCTCTTTAACAACTGTTCCATAAAACACTTTTATGCTTGGAGAAGCTAAAACCATTTCCACAAGCTCTCTATCACCTGTGAGAGCAGACTTTTTCGTTATCAAGTTTACTTCACTTGCATATTTTGCCAGCAATAGTGCAGCGTCAAGTGCAAAATTTCCATCTCCCACAACCATAACACGTTTATTCCTATAGAGGGGAGCATCACATGTTGCACAATATGAGACACCACTACCCTTAAACCTTTCTTCTCCGGGAACCTTTAAATCTCTTGGAACCTTTCCAGCCGCAATTATAACTGACCTTGAAACATATTCACCCTTTAGAGTCTTAACCCTGAAATGGCCTTCCCCAACCTTTTCCACCAGTTTTACCTCATCCTGTATTACTTGAGCACCGAAGCCTAAAGCCTGCTCATACATCTTTTGAACCAATTCTAAACCACTTACCTTTTCAACTCCAGGATAATTTTCTATTTCCTTAGCCATTAAGGCTTGGCCTCCAATATCTTTTGTTATAATTAGTGTACTCATTTTTCTACGACAGGCGTATATTCCGGCTGAAAGTCCAGCTGCACCTCCCCCAACTATTATAACATCATAGAATTCTTCCATAAGTCTTTCAACCCTCCTCTACTTATAAAAGGTTTTTGCTAAAATTGTATTTAGTCTTCTCAGAGCATATTTTTTATCTTCTAAACCAACTTCTGAACCTTCAACAGCCTCTTTAATAAAACGTATAGATTCCTCATAAGCTTTCTTGTCTATCGGGTATGGTACACCATCTTTTCCACCAACACAAAAGCTATATTTTATCGGATCTTCCCAGTCTACTTCGGCACCATATATTAGGTTAGATATTAGTGCTAGAGCACGAATTGTACTTGGGCCAACACCATATGTCATTAAAACTTCCTCAAAATCTTTTGGCTGTATTTCATAAAGTCTTTTAACCGCGTCCCAGTCAACGTTAACAGGCATAACCAAGTTTTTGATGGCAGACTTTT
>JACIWG010000087.1 GCA_014361085.1 Nitrososphaeria archaeon | reverse complement strand
CTTTATGCTATAAAAAGAAAGGAAGCCGACATATGTGGTATACATTTGCTTGACGAAAAAAGTTGGGAATATAATCTACCCTTTATAGAAAGGTTTTCTCTAAAAGGTATGGCAGTGTTGGTGAAAGGCTATAAGCGTAGGCAGGGTATAATTACATTAAAAGGTAATCCGAAGAACATTTTTTCAGTTGAAGACATTTTGAAAGTGGATGTTCAAATAGTTAACAGGAACAAGGGTTCTGGTACGAGAACATACTTTGACCACATTTTAAAGCAGATTGCAGAAAAACGTAGTGAAGACTTTTCAAGCTTAGTTAAAAGGATAAGGGGCTACACATATGAGGCTAAAACGCATTCTGCTGTAGCTTTAGCTGTGTTGCAGGGGCGTGCTGATGTAGGTATAGGCCTAGAATATTATGCAAGAAAATATGATCTAAACTTTATACCACTTGTTGATGAAGAATATGATTTCGTCATACTCAAGGATCGACTTGAAAAGTTGCATGTTAAGGAATTTATTGAAGTTTTAAATTCTGAAGAATTTAGGGCAAAACTTTCGGAAGCTTTTCAGGGATATTATGCTGACTCAAATACTGGAAAAATTATAGGATGCTAAAACTTTATCCAATCCTATTTTTTGCCTAAAACGGAAAAGATTCCAACAAATATGCCAACAAGTATTAGCAACAATTTTAAATTTAAGCCGATAAAGAAGTTTGGGCTTGCTATCATCAAAAAGCTTGTTGCATCAAGTGCACCGTGAAGGAGAGCTGGTACTATAAGATTTCCACCGGACATATGGTATGCTCCACACATTCCAATACTGAACATCATGAGCTGAGAAAACTGTACTAATGCTATATTTCCGAAAACAATGTAATAGTAAAAATGTACTATCGTAAAAATTAGTGATGAAATTGTTGCTGGATATATCCAGTGAATGTTGCCTAAAATTTTCTCTAGTTTACCAAACATAAATCCTCTAAAAAGAAACTCTTCAAATGGTCCAACTATTATAAAGGAAAGAAATATCATGTACCAAGCAAATTCTGGCGAAATATTAAGAAGTGGGTTCGGTCTATTGATAATCTGTTGACTGTTCGGGTCCAAGGCGAATATTGTTATTATCAAAATGAAGGCGAGGGCAAAGCCTATGGCTGAAAAGATTCCAAAATATCCGAGTCCATATTTTAATGCAGCCTTAAAGTTCCTATAAGAGTTTAGTAGTATATTTTTTCCGTCAAGAAAAAGTATAATTATCGAGGGAACAATGTAGACCAGAATAATCTGCTGCAAGAAATCTCTTACATTAAATGTATACTGTGACGTAATGCAGGCAACTATTATAATGGCTCCAATCAAATACTTTACAATATCATTTTTAACCATCTAATCTGCTTCCTCTATCGAACATTAGATTTAAACGATATGTTAAAAAGGTTTTGAAAAATTTAAAGTATTGCTACAGCTCTAATTGGTGAAGAATCTAGTCCCTTTATTTTTAAGGGAAGACCAATGTATATGAAACGTTTTCCAGCAACCTTATCTAAGTTTGAAAGCATCTCAACTATTGGAATGTTTTTTCCTAAAAGATGTTTGTGTGAAGCCATAAGCTCATACGATTCCTCCAAGTTAATTGTATCATCTATGCCAAGCATTTTTATATGAAAACTTAACCATTCAGCAGCTTCTTTAGAAATGTATGGTGCCTCATCTCCTCTTATGCCTGAATAGAGTAGTACAATATCACCATTTTTAACATGCTTTTCTAAATCGGATACAAGTATTGCCTCACGAGGTTTCTTGTATCGTAAATCAACACATACTGCTTCCCCATAAAAGCTTCTTATATCAAGAGATGTGATGTCAGGCCATTCTGGTTTAAAGTGTGATGGTGCCTCAACATGCGCTCCTAAATGGCTCATCATATCTATCTCGTGCATAATTGTTTTATCTAATTCTGCAATAAAGGGTCTTATTGTAAGCCTCCTCTTCTCTTTTCCAGGGACTAGCATTGGTGAAAGGTCTATAATCTCCCTATTCTCTAAAACATTATATCCCATACCTATCTCCAAAATGTTATAGGCTATTTTTATAAAAGATTTTTGTATATTGGGTAAACAATATAAACTATCTTTTTTAAGCAATTGACGATATAAATTGATAGAAATAAGATGGCATGGTAGAGGGGGTCAAGGTGCAGTAACTGCTTCAGAATTGCTGGCTAATGCTGTCGTAAGAGTAGGAAAGTTCGCGCAATCTTTTCCAGCCTTTGGACCTGAAAGAAGAGGCGCTCCAGTGCTCGCATTCACGAGAATAGATGACAATCCTATTGAAATAAGATGGCAGATTACTGAACCTGATGTCGTAGTAGTCCTAGACTTTTCACTCCTGTCAACTGTGAACGTTGTCTCCGGTCTTAAAAAGAATGGTTTTATTGTACTAAACACTTCAAAGGATTCTTCAGAAGTGAAGTCAATGTTTCCAGGATATAAGATTGCTAAGGTTGACGCAACATCTATTGCGTTAAAGAATCTTGGTGCACCAATAACTAACACTTCAATGTTGGGCGCGCTCCTTAAAGCAGTCCCAATTGTACCATTTGATGTGATGGTGAAGGTTGTTGAAGAAAGATTTGATCCAAGAAACTCTGCCTCCCTTAAGGAAACATATGAGAAGACGGAGGTGCTAGCGTGATGCCGAAGAAGGTTTCTGAAATGGAAGAAGGTTTTGTCATGACCACTCCAAGAAGCAGCATGCAGACAAAGACTGGCTCTTGGCGGACATTTAAACCAGTAATAGACTATAGCAAGTGTATATCATGTGCAATTTGCTGGAGCTACTGTCCTGAGCCAGCAATATTTCTTAAAGACGACAAGTATACTGTTGACTACGAATACTGTAAGGGTTGTGGAATATGTGCTGCAGAATGTCCTGTAAAGGCTATAACGATGGTTAGGGAAGGTGAGTAGGATGAAGACAATATTATTGTCAGGTAATACTGCCTTATCCTACGCCGTTAAACAGTTGGATGTTGACGTTGTCTCAGCTTATCCGATAACCCCTCAAACAACCATGGTTGAGAAACTTTCAGAATATGTTGCTAATGGTGAACTTAATGCAGAATTTATTCCAGTAGAATCTGAGCACTCTGCACTCTCATCAGTTCTAGGGGCTTCAGCGGCTGGTGCAAGAGTTTTTACTTCAACAAGTTCTCAAGGCCTACTTTTGATGCATGAGATAATGTTCATTGCAGCTGGTTTAAGACTTCCTGTTGTAATGGGTGTTGCTGATAGGGCTGTCTCAGCGCCAATCAATATTTGGAATGACCACAGTGATATTATGGCGCAAAGGGATAGTGGCTGGATATGCTTTTTCGCAGAATCAGCTCAAGAATCTTATGATAGAACGATACAAGCATATAGGATTGCTGAAGATGAAAATGTTCATCTGCCCGTGAACTTGAACTTTGACGGCTTCATACTAACACATACCTATGAGCCTGTTACAACATTAGATGATGACATGGTTTTGAAGTATGCGCCTAAAAAGAGGAGAAGACTTGTTCTAGACCCCAGTACGCCAATGACTTTCGGTGGACTCGGTTCACCTGAATACTATTTTGAAGCAAAATATCAGGCTATAAAGGCTTTAGAAAATTCTCTAAAAACGATAATCGAAGCAGATAAAGAATATGAAAGGATAAGCGGTAGAGGCTATGGCTTGTATAAGGCTTACATGACAGATGATGCTGACACAATACTAGTTTCCCTAGGTTCAGTAGGCGGTTCTATTAGAGGGGTTGTGAAGAGAATGAGAAGGGATGGTTTAAAGGTTGGTGCATTAAGTTTAAAACTGTTCAGGCCGTTCCCTGCAAAGGAACTTGTTGAAGCACTTTCTAAAACAAATTCTGTTGTAGTCCTTGACAAGGCTTCATCTCCGGGGGCGATTGGTGGACCACTGTTCCTTGAAATTCAGGCATCATTAAAATCATTTGATGTAAACGTTCCAGTAATGGATATAATCGCTGGACTTGGTGGAAGAGAGATTGGTCCTGACGATATTAGGGTGATGTTTAACAAGGGCTTGAAGGTTGCAGCTGAAAAGAAGGTTGACAAAATATTAGATTTTGTGGGGGTGTACCTGTAAATGCCATATAAGACTCTAAAAGATTTGTCACTTAAGGAATATTTTGGGCCAGGCCATAGACTTTGTCAAGGATGCGGTGCCGGTATAATAGCGAGGCTTGTAACAAAGGTTGCAGGAGACAATACGATAATAGTGAACGCTACAGGCTGTGTAGAGGTTGCAACAACATTCTATCCTGACACAGCATGGGGACTACCATACATTCACGTTGCATTCGAAAACTCAGCTGCTGTCGCATCAGGTGTTCGTGCAGCATACAATTCGATGGTCCGCAAGGGTATTGTAGACAAGAACCCTAACGTTATTGTCTTAGCAGGTGATGGTGGAACAGCTGACATCGGTCTACAGTCTTTAAGCGGTGCTCTAGAAAGAGGAGACCATATACTTTACATATGCTATGATAACGAAGCATACATGAATACTGGCATTCAAAGGAGCAGTGCAACACCATATGGTGCTTGGACAACAACTTCTCCACCAGGAAAACTTAGTCCAGGACAAAAGACTGGTAAAAAGGATTTAGTTGGTATTGCAGTAGCGCACGGAGTAAAGTATGCTGCAACAGCAACGGTTGCATATTTGCTAGATGCAGCAAACAAGATAGAAAAGGCTCTTAACACACCAGGAGCAACATTCATGCACTTCCTAAGCCCCTGTACGCCTGGATGGAGAATTGATACTGCAAACTCTATAAAGGTTAGTCGTCTAGCAGTACAAACAGCCCTATGGCCGCTCTATGAAGTAGTTGACGGCCAATATATTACCACCGTAAAGGTTCCTAAGAGGTTGCCTGTCACAGAATATCTAAAACTACAGGGTAGATTCCGTCACCTAATAAATAAGCCTGAAGAGGTTGCAAAGATACAGGCTTACGCGGACAAGCTTGCAGAAAAGTTCGGTTACGGCCCAATCTCAACATAAACCTTTCTTCCATCCTTTTTTTTAAAGCTTATTTAATATCACTTTTAATGTAAAATGAATGGAAGTAAATCTTCTTTTGATGTCGAAAAACGATATTTTAAATGGTTTAATTGAGGGTAAGCTATCTATTTCTGTTCATGGCTTCGGATATGTTGGTGCGTCAATATCTTCAGCATTTTTAAGAAAAGGTTGCCACGTTATAGCACAAGACATTAAACAGGATCTGGTTCAAGAAATAAATTCTGGTTCATGGAATTTTAGAGACGATAAGGAAGTTTATGACACGATAAAAGAAGCTGTTTTAGAAAAAAGAATTTTTGCTACAACAGACTATAGAGAATCTGTTACTAAAACAAATTTTCACATAATTACCGTACCAGTTTCAATTATAAAGAAGGAAAAAGTGTCAATCGACTACAGTCATATTGTTGAAGCATGTAAGATGATTGGACGTTTCATGAAAAGAGGCGATGCTGTTGTTGTTGAAACAACATTGCCTCCGGGTACAACGGAAGACATGCTTAAGAAAATTTTAGAGGACGAAAGTAATATGGCTGTTGAAAAGGATTTTGCACTAATATATAGTCCTGAGAGAATTTTTGTCGGAAGAGCTTTACAGGATATTGAATCAAATTATCCGAAGATTGTTGCAGGATATGGCCCGTGGAGCCTAAAGGTTGGTGAAGCACTATACTCGCTTATAGCGAAAAAGGGTATAATCTGCTTGTCCTCCATAAAAGCAGCTGAAGCTGAAAAGGTTTTTGAAGGCATATATAGGGACGTAAATATTGCGCTCGCAAACGAACTTGAAAGCTATTGTGAAAGGGAAGGCTTAGATTTTCATGAAATAGTCTATGCTGCAAATAGTCAACCTTACTCTCAAATTCATATGCCTGGTGTAGGTGTTGGGGGTGCATGTATACCAGTTTACCCATACTTTTTGCTAGCAAAAAATGGGTCCTTAAAACTAATCCGAACTGCAAGAAAAATTAATGAGCATAGACCTAACAAGATAGTTGAAAGGTCTCTTAAAAAATTTTATAAAAGGTTTGGTAAAAATGATAAAATAAATGTTTCAATATTAGGTTTATCTTTTAGAGGTAATGTTGCAGATAACAGATTTTCTCCAACCATTCAATTGGCAAAATCTTTCTTAGAAAGGGGCTGTAACGTTATAGTTCATGATCCATTCGATTACAAGGATACAGGATTACCCTATGGTGTAAAGTTTACTAAAGACTTAGAAGGTGCCTTAAAAGATTCTAATATTATTGTGGTTGCCGCAGACCATAATATTTACAGGGAACTGGAAAAGAGTGTTTTTTTGAAACTATGTTCTGATAAGCATTTGATTGTTGATCCTAAAAATGTTTTAAAGTTTAATAAAAGAATTTAAAGAGACTGAGGCGATGAACGTGGACATATATGTTGTCAAG
>JACIWG010000086.1 GCA_014361085.1 Nitrososphaeria archaeon | reverse complement strand
CTATAAATTGTTCAATATCCCATTTAACCAAAAGTATACTTTCACCTTCTTCTATTATCGCGTTTACGGCTACAGCTGGATTATAGTATCTTCTTTCACCCAATCCTATCGCATTAAACCTGAGCTTTTTAGAAAATTTTTGTGGATCATATATTCTTCTTCCATCAGATACTGCTGGAACCTTCATCAGCCTTATGAAGTCTTCTGGCACAAGCTTCTTAAACTCACTCCATTCTGTTAAGATTAGAGCGCATTCGGAATCCTTTAAACATTCTTCCACATTCCTTGCATACTCTATCTTTTCTCCAAAAATCTTTCTAGCATTCTCTACCGCCCTAGGGTCGTATGCGATAACCTTTGCACCCTCTTCTATGAGCCTGTTTATCACCTTTATTGAAACAGCATACCTCATGTCATCTGTTTCAGGTTTGAATGCTAAACCTAGAACAGAAACACGTTTCCCCTTCAGCTCGCCAGCATGCTCTTTAGCAAGTTCAATGATTTTGTAAGCTTGTGTCTCGTTAACCTTTAATGTTGCTTCAACAAGTGGAAGTTCAACACCATTTTTTATGCTAAAGTTGTAGAGGGCTTTAAGGTCCTTCGGCCAGCATGATCCACCCCATCCTATTCCAGCCTTCAAAAATAGTTGGCCAATCCTCTTATCCAATCCAATACCTTCAGCTATAACTTCAACGTCCGAGCCAGGAAGCTTCTGACATAGGTTTGCAACCATGTTTATGAAGCTTACCTTCATGGCTAGGAAGGCGTTGTTCGCGTACTTTATCAGTTCAGCGTTCACTGGAGTAGTCCTTATTACTGGTGGCATACTGTTTTCATAGAATCTTCTATAAAGTTCTTCTAGCACATCACCTGACCTTTTGTCGATTTCACCTATGATTATTCTGTCAGGCTTAAACGTGTCTTCTACAGCATTACCTTCCCTCAGAAACTCTGGGTTCATGCATAGTCCAAAATCTTTTCCAACAATTTTTCCAGAAAACTCTTCAACAGTCTCGCATACAAGGTTTTCTGTTGTCTCCGGGACAACAGTGCTCTTTACAACAATCAGATGCCACCTGTCTTTAAAACGTAGTGATTCACCAACCATCCTAGAAGCGTCTCTAACGTATGTGAGGTCTATGCTACCATCATCTTTAGCTGGAGTGCCTACGGTGACGAATGTGATGCTAGAGTCTAGGACAGCTTCTCTATAGTCCTTTGTAGCCTTTAAAAGGCCTCTTTCAACAGAATATTTTAGCAGCTCCTCCAGTTTTGGTTCAAAGAAAGGTATCCTACCACCGTTTACGGCTTCAACCTTGCTCTCGTCTACGTCAAAGCATACGACCTTAAACCCTTTTGATGCAAAACATGCTGCAGTAGTTAAGCCCACATAGCCTAGGCCGAAAAACGATAAACTTACCTTATCCTCCATTTTAAACACACTTTCTAAACCATTCTATAGTATACTTTAAACCTTCCTCTAACTGAACTTTAGGCTCCCACCCTATAAGCTCTTTAGCCCTCCTAATGTCCGGACACCTTCTCCTCGGATCATCAGGCCTCGGTTCAGTGAAAACAATTTTTGAAGATGATCCAGTTAACTTTATAATCTTTTCAGCAAGCTCAAGAATACTTGTTTCTTTAGGGTTTCCCACGTTCAATACTTCACCCCTAACAGTATCTTTGGCAAGCATCATAACCAAAGCCGCTACAGTATCGGTTATGTATGTGAAGCTTCTCGTCTGTCTTCCGTCACCGTGAACTGTTATAGGCTCATTCCTTAAAGCTTGAAGAATAAACCTTGGAACAACTCTAGCGTATCTAGCGTTAACGTCAAGCCTTGGACCATAAGAGTTAAAGATTCTCGCAATCCTAACGTCAACATTATATTGTCTAAAGTAGGCCATACACAATGCTTCACCAAACCTCTTCGATTCATCATAGCATGACCTTAGGCCGATTGGATTCACGTAACCATAGTATGTTTCCGGAGTAGGTATGATGGCAGCGTCACCGTAAACTTCGGACGTGGACATGTATAGTAGGATTGAACCGTTTTCTCTAGCGTTTTCAAGCAGCTTCAATAATCCAATGCTATTCGATAAAAGAGTTTCAACAGGCCTACTCATATAATCTTCTGGAGAAGGTATGCTTGCACCATGAACTATAACATCAAACCCTTCCCCAGCACACCAGCTACTCACATCAGCGTTAACGAACTCGAACCTCCCACTGTTTAGGAGATGTTTGATGTTATCAACCCTACCACTCGAAAGATTATCTAAGCATACAACCTTCGCACCAAGCTCGACAAGCGCATCACAAAGCCAGCTTCCAATGAACCCTGCACCACCAGTAACCAGAATCCTATGGCCTCCGAAAAAGCCTTTAAAAGAAGATAAATCCAGCAAACCTACTCCATCAACCTACTACATATGTGGCTTTAAAACAATTTTTATAAATTTAGAAGTTTATGGGAAAGAGATAATGCTTCAAAGTAGGTTTCAGGAGCGCCAATATCAAGCCTAACCTCATCATTTTTAAGGGGAACACCTACAACATTGCAGCCTCTTTCTATAAGATTTTGTATTCCATCAGTAAGCTGGATTTCTCCACCAACGCCAGGCGCTAAACCTTCTAAAACTCCGATTATTTCTGGCCTAAAGATGTAGAAGGGCATTATTGCGAGGTTTGATGGTGGAAGCTCCGGCTTTTCAACAACCTTCAACACATTACACAATTTCTCCTTAGGTTCTACTATGGCGACACCATACTGTCTAGGGTTAGAGACCTCTTGCAGGAGAAGGACTGTGGAAACATCTTTAGTGAAGGCTTCAACCATCCTCTTGAGAAAGCTGTTGTCTTCAGAAAATATGTATGTGTCGCCAGCGCATACCATAAAGGGATCGTTTCCAACAAAAAGTTTAGCGGTTAAAACAGCGTGGCCAAAACCTTTAGGCTCAGGCTGGTTGATGAAAGCTATCCTAGAATCTTCTACCATTTCATAAAATTTTTCCAGCTCACTTACAAGATTAGATTTCCCCCTACTATTTAGCCTTCTAACATAATCCCAGTCTGGAGTAAAATGGTCCTCGATAGACCTTTTACCTCGGCCGACAACAAAACAGAAGTCCCTGAAACCAAACGCATACAGTTGCTCGAAAAGGGCTTGAAGA
Source organism: Nitrososphaeria archaeon (assembly GCA_014361085.1). GTDB lineage: Archaea > Thermoproteota > Nitrososphaeria > JACIWG01 > JACIWG01 > JACIWG01. Next base: position 3,350 of record JACIWG010000086.1, on the reverse strand, counting down.
AGAGGCTTCAAAACAATACCATTTCTTCCCCTAACAAAGATTGGAAGCATCTCCTTAGGCAACTCCTTACTTATTGGAAGAAGCCTGGTACCGAGACCAGCTGCCGTAATAACAACTTTTCTAGGAATCAACTTTGGTTACACCGGTTATTTCCATATTTCGGGGTCTGGGCTAAGCCTAACTGCTCCATGGTGACGGCGCCTAAGAGATAAACGTTCTCTTCTCTGAAAACGATTGGGGTAGCGCCTGCCTTATGCTTCTCAATTTCTATGCCGATTTCGTCAAGCGGTCTTTCAATAACCCTATTATCAGCGAGCCTAAGCCTAGCTGTTCTCACAACTTCAATATCAAGCTCTTCAAGCATTTTGGCAGGCAACACCGTATACGTAGCCCCAGCATCGACAATAAGCTCCACATCCAACACGTTACTTAATTTAGATGGATTCCACACCTTAGCTTTCACCTTGAAAGTTCCATCGTTCAAACCATCAATTACGCCCATGCACGCACCCATGAAGGATTCCCTCGCAAAACTCTCCAAACACCGTTGATGAGCCACATGTGAAAATATCCCCACTTAAGTGGGAGAGAGCATCAATTCGGGGTTTAGCGATCGACATTATTTCCAGATCCTACGCACCCATTCCACTCTATCAAAGTCTTTATCGTTCGTATATATCTCTGAAACATTATTCTTTTTCATCACCTGTAGTGTTATTGCGTCGACAAAATCTAAATCATATTTCTCCTTGTCTGAGAGGACATTCAGCATTTCTCTCCACGAAACTTCAACCTTCATCATTGTCGTGTATGAGTTTAATGCCGTTAGAAACTTCCCCACCTCATCCCGCCTATTGTTACATTCAAGCCAGTCCACGACTTCCTGTATTATGACCGTGCTTGTTACAGCTTTCTCCCCGTCCTCAATCCTCTTAAGTACGCTTTTTGAAATAAGGTAATCTTCTTTCGGAGATTTGGTGAGAATGTATATGAACACATTGGCGTCTACAAACCTCATTTCACATCCTTCTCGATTTCTCCTCAATTCTAGTTGCAGCCGCCCTCTTAAGCTCCCCTTTAACAGACCCCCCTACATAAACACCCTCAAGGAGGCTGTCAAGTAACTCTGTAGGATTCAGGACAGTTCTAGGCGGAAGTAGGATTATGCATCCGCCACGCGCCTCTAACTTCAAGATGTCTCCCTCCCTAATCCCCAGCATCTCCCTAAACTCCGCTGGAATCGTTATCTTCCCCTTCTGGAGCACCTTAACCTGAGCACCCAAATACATCACCCAAAAAAGATACTCGTCTCAGGGATATTTAAACATAACCTTCTCCAATACCTTTCGCGCACTAGCTTCTTGCTAAATTGATATTTTCATGCTTAGCCTTGATACTGCCTTTATTTGCTCCGTACATAACCATACGTGCGCGCTATGCCCCTCGGCTCAGGCTGATATATGTATGTGATCTTCGCACCGACCCTTGAGCCGTCACCATAATATTCCTTCACCTTTTCAGGATAAACATCGCCAAATACAACGGCACATCGGATACACCAGCCTCTAAGAGATCCTCAAGCACATGGTGAGAAATGGGCTTGTTGGCGACAGGGATTCAGCTGCTTAGGGCCCGTATGGGTTAGAGGCTTCAGCCTCGTCCCGCACCCACCCTGAAAAATTAACTTCCTTCATACTTTTATGGTGTCAAGCGATTCCTAAAAAGCCTTTCACCAACTTTGGATAGATAGAGTTATATGAAGTCGCGCGTGCTCATGATTATAACTTATTATTCACATTATCCGACCTCTAAATAGAGCCCCTTTAATAAACTTATTAAGAATCCTAATTTTTATTTGACAATTTTTAGCCGAGGCTTAAATCTTTCAATTTCTTTCGGAACATCTATATAAATCTTAGGCTTAACTAATCTAGACACAGCCTTAGGAAGTGCACTCAAACCAACACCTATTATAACTCCACCAACAGTTTTAAATTCATAATTTTGACACAATATGAGACATGCTCCTAAAAAAAGTATTATTAATGAAATAACAAGGTCACTATGGAAAAAGATAGAAGTTTTAAGATTATAAAATTTTAGACACATCTTATTAGTACACCATATAAACTATTACATGCCAATAATGGAAACAATTTATAAAATTTTTCAGTCAAATGGTACAGACTTCTATCATGCGTGTATTCATTCAAAGGTGTATGGAAGAGGAGGCAATTTAATAATATTATTGCCAGACAATTTTGAAAAGATTAAGGCATCAACAATTCCACAAGCTTACATTCTAAAAGATGAAGGTCAGAAAAGTAGCAAAAGAGCTTGCTAAATATAGCCAACTATAATGGAGTATTTAGAGCTTTCTCTAGCATTAACTTCAATTTTAGGGCGGCTTCATAATTTGGATTTATTTGCAGAGCTCTTACAACATTTTTGTACGCTTCGTTAAATTTGCATAATCCATAGCATAATAGTGCTTTATTATAGAAAGCTTTTTCATTATTAGGCTCTAAGCTTATGGCTTTATCGAAAAATTCTTGAGCTTCATTGTATCTGCCAAGCTGAGTTAATGCAATCCCCTTATTTATGAGGGCTGAAACATAATTTGGATATAACTCTAGCACTTTATCAAGATATTCTAACGCTTCACGTGGTTTTCCAGTTTCTGTTAAGAGCTTTCCAAGATTATTGTATGCTTCCTTTAACTCTGGATCAATTTCGAGAGCTTTCATATAATATGTTAAAGCCAAGCTATAGTATCCCCTATTAGCAAGCTCGATGCCCATATTTACTAGAAGATTGGGTGAAAAATTTTTAGGAAATGGAATGATTGACATTATTATGGTCCAGCCTGGAGTTGTGTAGGCGTTTACTGTTTTACATTCTAGGGTAATACTGTATGGGATTCCAAGGGGGTCTGTGTAGAGTTTTGGTTCTGTCAGTACTATGGCATCAATTTTATTATGGCCTTCAAGCCAAGATCTTGTAAAATCTTCTATTTTACCAAAGAGTAGTTCTGGACCAGTTGCTATGTTTAGTAGTTCTGACAGCTGTAAGACTGGTTTACCTACAACTTCGGAGACGTCAACGTATATTACCTTCCTCTCGCATTCTACAGTTTCAAGTTGAGAATATGCTTTTTCCAGCACACCTTCTAGCCGTTTACGGATTTCATTAAACTTGTTCGGGTTTCTAAATATGATTATCTTTGGATCCTTAACTTCTAACCCCTTTTCTGAAAACCTAATATTTGAGGAGCTTAGTATAAACTCTATGTCCTCAGGAGCTTTAACATTTATTGGAGGAGAACCCATCATATGCTCAGGTAACCTTAT
>JACIWG010000085.1 GCA_014361085.1 Nitrososphaeria archaeon | reverse complement strand
TTGGCGTACCAGAATATTATAAGCTTGAAGCAATAATGCCAATAGGATATTCTGAAGACAGTAAGCCTAAGGAGCCTAGAAATCCCTTAAAAGATTTTGTTTACAAAAATTTTTGGGGCAACCCTATAGAAAACCTATAAATAATATGCTTTAGAAAGATGGCCTACATGATTCCACTAATTCCCATAATAATAGTGTTAGGGATTGTGTTACTGCTTATTGTTTGGGCTTTTGCCTCAATACCAGTTTACGTTTCTGCAAAGATACTAACTTCAGGTAAATCAACACTTTTACAGTCCATGATCGCCACACTATTCGGTTCCATAGTTTATGTCGTCACCTTAGCTATTGCGCACATATTTTTTCATTCATTTGTAATATCTTTTCTTATCGCATACTTTCTATACATTTGGGTTTTTAAGTCAATATTTGGTGTAGGATGGCTAAAGGCTATAGGAATATCTATTCTAGCAATAATCTTTACAGTTATGATACAAACAATATTAACAGACTTATGGTCAATCACTTTCCTACCCTCTCCAAAATGGTCTATATAGTAACCAAACTTTTTATATTTCAAAAGATTATAATTTTAAGGTGTTCAAAATGAGCATACAGTTTAGAAAGGAAATAAAATACGCTAAACTTCTTTCCCCATTAAAAGATTACAAATACGATGAGCAAATAGTTGAACATAGGCTAGATCCGCTCTTACAGCGTGAAACCGTTGTAACTCCAGGACGTTTCCAGTACGTTAAAAGATTGTTCGAATCCGATGAAAAGGATATTTATAATGTTGTAGAAAATACTAGAGCAAACTGCCCATTCTGTCCAGAAAAGGTTCAAGCATCAACACCCAAGTTTCCAAGGGAAATTGTGGAAGAAGGACGAATTCTTGTTGGAGAAACTGTATTATTTCCAAGCCTATTTGCACACATGGACTACAATGCTGTAGCTGTCATATCTAGAGACCATTACCTAAAACTTAAAGAAATTCCCGAAAAACTATTTGATGGCGTTAAAGCTGGACTAATTTGGATAAAAAGTTTACACAATTATGATAAAAAGATAAAATACGCCTGCTTTATACAAAACTATTTTCCACCATCCGGTTCAACAGTAGTTCATCCGCACATACAGGTTTTAGCAAGCGAACTACCATTCAATATTTTAAAAGAATTATTGGATAGAAGTAGAAAGTACTACGAAAGTAATGGAACCAACTATTGGACTGAACTCATAAATATTGAAAGGGATGGTGAACGCTTCTTAAGCGAATCAGATAACGTTGTTTGGCTAACTCCCTTTGCACCAATGCACACTTACGAGGTTTCAGCCATAAGCAAAGGTCTTTCAAACTTTCTAGAATTAGATGATAACGTTATTAAAGAATTTGTTAAAGGTGTTAAATGTGTTCTAAACTTCTTTCAAGAAGAAGGGCTTTCATCCTTCAACATGGTCTTCTACTCAGGACCATTAGGTGAAAGTTCAAAAGAATATTTTAGGATAGGAATGAAAATTATAGGTCGTTCAGGATACCGTTTTCCTTTCGTAAGCGATTTATGGGGTCTTCAAACTCTAATGATGGAGGGAGAAGCCTACGAAACCCCTGAAGCCATGGCTAAAAAACTAAAACAGTACTTTTAAATCGAATCACTTGTATGACATAAGAGCTCATGTGGGTTAAGTTTCATTGGCACTAAACCTAGGTTCTTCAAAAGAATTATTTTGCTAGTGTACTTTAAGAAGTCATTTGTGTGAAGTGCTAAGATTATCACATGTTACGCCAGTGTATGTGCCAACAAAAGGTTTTCTTCTACTCTCACATTTTCTTGGACAATACATGCAAGCAACATACTCTTCTCCAGTAACAGCAAAAATTCCTGAAGAAGATTTTCTAGGCACCATAAGAAAGCTGCTTGTCAAACTAACACCAACATGCTTCCAGGGCTCCAGCATTCTAAATATAACCTCCTGCTGTCTAATGTCAAAAAGATCACCTTTCCCAGTACCTGGTGCAAAACTTGAAACTTTACCGCCCAGCCTTTTTTCAACTAAACCTCTCACATATTCTCTTGCCTTTAAAAGAAGGTAGTCTCCAGCACCTTCAAGAACGTATGCTTTAATGATACTTTCCTTAGCAAGCTCTGAAGCTTTCCTTTCAAGGTCTTCACCTAAGGTTATAACATAAACAACTATAGGTTGTCCAACATGCAACTTATCCGAAAGAATTTTACCTTCAAAAACATGTCCCCCCTCAACCTGCACACATATTCCATCAATTTTCTCAACCCTTGCGAATGCTAATAGGGCTCTTGATTTTGCAAGACTTAAACCCAGCTCTAAAATCCTTTCAACTTCGTTTTCGCTAACTCCTCTAATCTTCTTTAAATCTATAAATTCTTTCAAATTCGTATTAAAGGAAATGTCTCTGATGACCTCTAATTGCATACTTTTGACTCAGGAAAACATGATATATAAACAAAATTTGAGATTAAATTACTTGTTCAAGCATAAGGAACACTCTCTAAGTTCAAATGGTTTAACATACTCTCTATGAAGTTTACAAAGTAAACCTTTTCCTCTAGCAAGTCTGCATATTTCACAAACCTTAGAAATATATTCTTCTTGAGTTAAACTTCTATCAAAAATTTTCCTGCTTAAAGCCTCTATCCTATCATAAATATCTCTATCTTTCCCTAAATCTACTGCAATACCACGATTTCTGGTAAGGTACATGCTTACAGCTGACTGACTAATTCCTAGAACCTGAGCTATTTCCAGCTGCTTCATCCTATATTTTTCAGTAAGATCTTTGGCTATTAAAGCCCTAAGGTTCGGAAGCACTGTTCTTATAACAACCTCGCACGGTAAATACATTTTCCATCAATATGGTATGGTAAAAATGTATAAATATAGTTTATTACAATAGTAATATGGTGATATGTAGAAAGGTGAAAAACTATGGAAAAGGAATTTGAAAAAAGAAAGGAAATTCTCAAAAAAATTATAAGAGAATTGCATGCCGGTGCCTCGCCTGAGGAGGTTAAGGTAAAGTTTGCTTCAGCACTTGAAGGCCTTAAGCCTGAAGAAGTCGCTAAGGTTGAGGAAGAGCTTGTGAAAGATGGTCTGCCGAGGGAGGAAATTAGAAGATTATGTGACATACACCTTCAAGTCTTTAAGGAGAGTTTAGATCGTAGGGAATATAGTCTTCCAGAAGATCATCCGATAAAAATTTTGATGGAAGAGCATAAGATAATGATAGAACTTGCTGAAAAATTAGTGGCCTTATCTCAAAAACTTTCAACTGAAAATGAATTAAATGTTCTGAAAGAAATAATTCATGGGATAGAGCATATAGCACAAGACTTTGTAGACTCTGAAAAACATTATCTTAGAGAAGAAAATGTCCTATTTCCCCTTCTCGAAAAACATGGTATCACGGAGCCTCCTGCAATAATGTGGATGGAGCATAATCAGATCAGGGAAAAGAAGAGGGAATTAAATAATATTGTAGGTAAGCATACTTTGCCACCAACAAAAGAATTTGCATCCTCTTTAGAAAATGTTTCTTTAGAAATCCAAAACCTTTTAAAAAGCCACTTCTATAAAGAAAACAATATACTCTTTCCAACTTCACTAAACATATTGTCAGAAGTGGAGTGGGCTACAGCAAAAAGAGATTTTGACGAAATCGGGTACTGCTGTTTCACACCACCAATATCACATGTTTTTGAAGCGGTTAAGGTCTCTCCTATAATAGAAGGAAAAAATGTAGAGGGTGTAGAATTTGAAACAGGTTCCTTAACCAAAGAGGAAATAGAAGCAATATTAAATGCTCTACCAGTCGACATAACATTTGTGGACGCGAACGATTCAGTCAAATATTTTAACAAAGCTGAAAAAAGAATATTTGTGAGAACAAAATCGGTTTTAGGTAGAAAGGTTCAAATGTGTCATCCGCAAAAGAGCATACATATAGTAAACAAAATACTTGACTCTTTTAGGAAAGGTGAAAAGGATGTCGCAGAATTCTGGATAACAATGAATGGTAGATTCATACACATAAGATATTTTCCAGTAAGGGACAAAAATGGAAAATATCTTGGAACAATGGAAGTTACACAAGATGTTACAGAAATAAGGAAGTTGGAAGGAGAAAAAAGACTACTTGATTGGAAAGAATAAACATAATCAGATCTTCTATATCATTAGTAGGCTAATGCATTAGTATTCAAAAGTTTTCTTTAAAATTAATCTTACCACTTCTTCATCCACAGTCTTGTCACATAATATAGTATTATCATCTTGGCAAGCCAAGGTATAGTTTCGTGTAAACAATTCTTCTAAACAGTTTAGGTACGTTTTTATTATTTCCAAATCTAATTTACCAGATTTAGAGCATAGGGAAACTATGACTTCGATAAAGAAATAAGATTTTTTTGAAGTAATATTTTTTGCTCCAATGCCAATCATATAGTTTGTTTTTTTGTCTAAAATCTTGTACGCCTCTTTTCGCTTTAAAGTTTTTACTTCCTCTATTGCTTTTTTGATGCCGACCAATATGTTTTCACTCAATCAAAATCACTATCGTTTTATCATCATTTTCTAAATTTTGTAGGCTTAATTCTTATGTCCTTAGATATTTCTTGTATAAGACTATACCTGCAACTAAGACAGCTATACAAGATATAGTTACTACTGTAAAGTCTAGTAATATTGCTGGACTGGTTATACTTGCTCCTCTTAGAAAAAGTGATGTTAGGGCATCAGTAACATAATAGCTTGGCACAAACTTAGCAATTAATTGGGCAATAGATGAAAGTGATGTTCCAACAAATGTTCCAAGAAAAAGCTGTGGTAAAACAAAAATAAAGGCGATCCCAGTTGCTGCATTAGCTGTTTTAGCTATAGTGGCAGTAATTAAACCGAAACCAACGTTAGATAAGGAAAATATTAAAATCAAGATAAATGATGAGACATATGCTGTAAATGGTGCATTTGGTTTAAATCCCATAAAATACATTATTGTAAAGATGATGATTGCTTGAATAAATGCTATAAGCGTATAAGATAGGACTTGGCTTGTCATGAATTCGGTTGAAGTTATTGGTGTTACCCGAATTCTTTTTAGCATACCATTTTCTCGGTCCTGCGTAAAAGATTGGGCTACTATCACTATAATGAAAATTGATGCAAAGGTAAACATGCCTGGCGCCATGTATTCAAAAGCAGAAAATTGTTTTACTTCTATTAGGGTGGCAATCTGTAAGTTTATAGGTGATGGAACTGTTTGCTGACTTTGGCCTAAGAATGCTGTTAAGACCTGCTGGATTATTGGTGGTATGGCCTGTGTTGCAATAACTGAACTTTTATCAAGATAAAGCAAAATGGTTGTGTTCAACCACCTGCTTGAATCTTCTGGTAATTCATTATAAGAGGCTATACTCTTGCTGAACTTGCTAGGAATGATAATTAAAGCTTGAATTTTACCTTGAACCAGATCTTCCTTAGCTGTCTGATTATTTGTATAGATATTAATTTTTAATATCTTTGTATCAGATAATGCTGACAAAAATTTTTGAACAAGATTTGTTGAATTCGTTTGATCCATGTTAACTACACCAACATAATAGACAGGTTGTTTTTCGCCACCAAATGATACTGCAAAAGTTGATACAAAAACAATTGGAAAGAGAAAGATCATAAAAAGTACTGCGGGTTCACGAAACGTCTTCTTAACCTCCTTTTTAACCAAAGCTTTAACTCTCTGCAATTTCATTTAAATCTCCTCCCTTATTCTTCGACTTGTTAATTTTATGAAAACCTCTTCCAAGTTTTTAGCATCATATTCTCTAATCAAATTATCTGGAGAACCTAAAGCTATCAATTTTCCATAATCAATTATGCCAATTCGGTCACATAATTCTTCAGCTTCCTCCATGTAATGTGTAGTCAAAATGATTGTTTTACTATTCTCTTTTAATTCTTTAATAAAATCCCAGACAGCATGTCTGGACTGTGCATCTAATGCAACAGTTGGTTCATCTAAAAATACAATTTTTGGATCATGAACTAGTGCAAGGATAAGGCTAAGCCTACGTTTCATACCACCACTATATTTTTCAGCCTTCTTTCTAGAAGCTTCATAAAGTCCTAATTTTGTTAAAAGCAGTTTCTTTCTTGCTTTAAGTAAATCCTTGTTCATTGTATGTAGTTCTCCAAAAAGTTGTATATTTTCTTCACCCGTAAGGTAAGGGTAAACAACTGTTTCCTGCGGACAAACACCTATAAATTTCCTAACGTTCTCTAACTCTTTCTGCATATCATATCCTCCAACTGAAACAAAACCACTAGTCGGCTTTAAAAGTCCACATAAAATGTTTATTATCGTCGTTTTACCCGCACCATTTGGTCCAAGTAATCCAAACACTTCTCCTTCTGAAATGTTTAAGCTTATGTTATCAACTGCGGTTACATCATCAAATTTCTTTACCACATTTTTTATCACAATTCCTGTATCAATCATATTTGTGCGCATGCTTGTTCACTAAG
>JACIWG010000084.1 GCA_014361085.1 Nitrososphaeria archaeon | reverse complement strand
CTATGCTTCCATAATGCTATAATTCCAGCCTTGAAGCCCATGTATGCTATGAAAAGCTTCTGTATAGACCCCCATCTAACATTCACGATGGGTTCACATCTGTCTCCGACAAGATTCTCCATTCTAGTGTAAAGTTCTCTATCGAACTCAAAATTCTGTTTTTTCAAAATATACTCGAGTATAGTGAAGTCTTCTACATTCTTAAGAAAATATTCTACCCTAATCTTGTTCGTGCCAAACAAATTTTTTCTCTCAACCTGTCTAAGAACTCCTATGGGTGTAACATATTTTGTGTAAACATTTTCCGAATCCTCCATCACCTCAACTTTAACATCCTCTCCTTCAACAACCTTTATTGTATCATTGAAAAAATGGTATCCCCTCGGTGAAGCACCTAATTCATCATAAATTTCTATTATACTCTTATTCGCATACTCTTTAGGCAAAGTGCCTCTTGCCCTATTAACTTCATACCAATGATGTAATCTAGGCTGCCAGAGTATTCGATCAACCTTCCTGTGCTCGAACACAGCTATGGTAAGTTGCCTGTTATTCATGCTCACCTTCAACCACAAACATAAATTAAGATAAAGTTGCGGCATGTATTAAAAGTTTAGGGCACTATCGCCGTCTTTATCGAATTTCGGTTCAAAATCTCGTTCTCGAAGGCATCTGATATTTCTGAAAGACTGTACCTTTTTGTAATCAAAGGTTTAACATTAAATATATTCTTTCTAACAAGCCTGAATGCCTCTCTTGCCCAGACAACCATCTCCTCTCTTGTATGGTGCATTAGACATGCGTGTACTATGTTTAATGCATCCTCGTGCCAGCGGAACAGGTTAGCCAAAAAAGGTTTCATGTAATGACTATATATGACGATTGTACCATTATGCCTAACTATCTCGGAAGCTAAATTGAGTCCATCTCCACTTCCAGAAGCCTCTACAACAAGGTCCACGCCACACCCATCTGTTGAATCAAGAATTTCCTTAACAACATTATCTCTTTCAACATTTAATGTGATATCGGCTCCAAATCTTCGTGCAAAATCGAGTTTAAAATCAATTTTGTCTATTGCAAAAAGCAAGTCTGCACCACCCCTTTTTAAACCCTGTAAAATGATCTGGCCCGCGAATCCAGCGCCGACAACTGCAACAGTATCTCCCACACCAACATTTTTTGAAGCAATTTTTGCAGCATGTACTGCACAAGCTAATGGTTCACCCAAGCATGCTACTTCAATATCAACGCCTTCAGGCGCCTGTAGACAGCCATAGGGTGCCGTTGCAAGAAAGTAGTCTGCAAATGTTCCAGGCCCAAACGACATCACAATATCTCCTTCTTTAAACTCCCTAACTTTAGAACCTACCTTAACTACAAATCCACCGCCCTCGTGACCCCAGGGAAATATTGGAAGGCTAACTTCCTTCGGAACTTCTCCAAAATAGTAGAGTTTGTCTGTACCACATATTGATGCCTGAAATGTTTTTACGAGAACCTGGTCTTCTGCAGGCTCTAACTCGATTTCCTTTAAAGAAACCTTTCTAGGGCCCTCGAAACAGGCTGCTCTACTCTTAACCATATCAATTTTTATGTTTAACATCTATAAATAATTTTGCATTATTATAATGGATAAGCCGGAAACTTTACTATATCATTTTTCCTAAAAAGGAAGATATAAAAAGTTAGAAATCAGATATTCAGCAATATGGGCAATAGGATAAATGGTGATTTTCTAATAAGCATTGATATTGGAACAACAGCTGCAAAGGTTGGGCTCGTCAATGTTGATGGAACACAAACCGTTACAGTTTTAAGCAGCGAATACAAGTATGGCATATTACATCCAAAAAGTCTATGGGCTGAAAGTTATCCAGAAGACTGGTGGACAACAGTATATGATCTCATAATAAAACTATTTCAGCAGACAAATGTGAGTCCATCTCAGGTTGTAGGGATAGGGTTATGTAATACATGTCCAAGCCTAATAGCACTAGATAATAGGGGAAACGCACTAAGGCCTGCAATCCTTTACATGGATCAAAGGAGTGTGGAGCAGGCTAAAAGGCTTATTAAAAAAGTGGGTCTCCAAACATTTGCAGAAATAGCTGGAAACAGAATAGCTCCAGGAGCCTTCAGTATTACTTCAATGTTATGGATTAAGGAAAAAGAGCCGGAAGTTTATGAAAAAGTGTACAAGTTTGTTCACGCAAACGGATACATTGCTTTAAAGTTGACTGGAGAAACAGGAATAGATCCTACGAATGCATCATTCACTGGAATATTTGACTTGAAGAGAGCAAGATGGTCAAACGAGCTTATAGAGAAGACGGGTTTAGATGGTGAAAAGCTTCCAAAAATATTTTGGTCATATGAAAAAGTTGGTGAAGTAAACGAAAATGTCTCCAAAATTTTAGGTGTTGAGAAAGGTGTTCCTGTCGCAATGGGCTGTGCCGACAGTGCGGCTTCGGCGCTTGGATGCGGTATAATAAAACCAGGCCGCGTTTTCGAGACAACAGGCACCTCAACTGTTGTCGCAGTCCTTTCATCCACTCCAAAATTTGATACAAGAATATTGAACAGATGCTATGTCATGGAAGGCCTATGGCTTCATATGGGTGCAATGTCCACAACTGGAGCGTCCCTGAAATGGTTTAAAGACAACTTATGTGAAATCGAAGTACAACTTTCTCAAACTGGTGACGGTAACGTTTACAAGATTTTGGACGAGCTCGCAGCTAAGGCCCCTCCAGGAAGTGATGGCCTAATATTTTTTCCATACATGTCTGGAGAGCGTTCTCCAATATGGGACCCTAATGCAAGAGGCGTATTTTTTGGCCTAACCCTATCACATACAAAAGCGCACATGATTAGGTCAATACTTGAAGGTGTAGCATACGGGCTTAGAAACAATCTAGAAATTATTGAATCCTTGGGTGTTAAGGTTGGAGAGGTTAGAGCTGCAGGCGCTGCAGCTAAAAGCAGTCTATGGAGGCAAATAAAGGCCGATGTGCTAGGTAAAAAGATTGCAGTATCAAGCGTAAAGGATGCGACAATGATTGGATGCGCAATATTAGCAGGCTATGCTTCAAAACGCTATAACGACATAATAAGCACCGCAGACAAGTTTTATCTCCTTACAGAGGATGTAAACATTCCAAACGATTCTGCAAATAATGTTTACAAAAAATATTATATGATATTTAAAAAAGGTTATAAAAGATTTAAATCAATGTATAAAGAGATTGCGTCAGTGAGCTGATATGACTTCTTCTGGAAAAGAAATAAGGTTGTCGAGACTATTTGATAAAACTTCTAAAAAAGTTGTTATAATAACAATGGACCATTCTATAGCGCATGGTGTTTTGCCAGGGATAAGAAATGCTAGAGAAACAATACAAAAGATTGTTGCAGGAAAACCAAATGCTCTAACAATACATAAGGGTCTTGCATCAAAATACTATCCCCTTCTAATAGAAGGTGGAGCCTGCCTAATATGTAAACTGAGCGGCTTCTCACCATATAATCCATCCTATGACACACAGTTTACTGAAGTCAAGGAGGCTATAAAATTGGGTGCTGACGCTGTAGCCTACGGTGCGTCAGTCGGCGACACTAGACAGGATGAAATGTTAAAGACTATAGGCTATCTTGCAAAGGAATGTGAAGAATATGGTATGCCCTTAACCGTACACATATATCCTAAAGGGAACTTGATAAAAAAGGAAGACTACTACAAGGTTGAAAACATAATGTATGCTGCAAGAGCTGCCGCAGAACTTGGAGCAGACATTGTTAAAACATGGTACACAGGCTCCCCGGAAACATTTAGGCAGGTGGTAGAAGCATGTCCAGTACCAGTCGTTATTGCAGGCGGCCCACATACAGAAAATGTTAGACAATTTCTTTCTATGGTAAAGGGTGCAATCGAAGGCGGAGCAAGCGGCGTAGCTATTGGAAGAAACGTTTGGGGTCACAGAGACCCAACTTTGATGGTTAAAGCTTTAAAGATGATCGTGCACGAAAACAAGTCTGTCGAAGAAGTCATGAGCACTCTTGCTCTAGAATAGGCAGATTTAAATGAAGGCTGTTGTCTTCCATTCCCTAGGCAAGATTTCAGTTGATGAAGTTCAAACTCCATTAAGCTTAGATGATTCAATAATTGTTAAAGTTAAGGCTGCCGCAATATGTGCAACGGACTTAAGGATATTTAAAGGAGAACGGTCAGCTAAAGAAAATGTGATCATGGGGCATGAGTTTTCTGGTGAAGTTGTAAACGTAGGCTCTAATGTTAAAGACTTTATGGTAGGTGACAGGGTAGCCGTATATCCGATATTAGCTGATGGAAAATGTGATTTCTGTTTAAAAGGGTTTAGAAATAGATGCGTTAATAGGAAAACTTTAGGAATAGATGTTAACGGTGGCTTCTCAGAATTCTTTCAACCCACTCCAGAAATGGTTAAACTAGGCCATATCATGAAACTGCCGGAAAACGTATCTTTTGAGGAGGCAGCACTTCTCGAACCAATTTCAACTGTTGTAAACTCTTTAGAAAGACTAAATGTTGGATTAGGTGACAATATTTTGGTTATAGGCGCTGGCCCAATGGGATTACTTCATGTCATGTTAGCCAAATACATGGGTGTATCAAATATTATCGTTTCAGACTATGTTGAGGAAAGGTTGAATGTGGCCCGAGAATTGGGTGCAAACTACACAATTAATCCGGGGCAAGAGGATTTCATTTTAAAGGTTAAAGAGCTTTCTAAAGTTTTTGGTGGAATAAATAAGGCCATTTTAACAGTTGGTGTTGCAGACGTTGTGGGACAGTTACTTGACATTATACAGCCTCAGGGTATGATAAGCTTGTTTGCTGGAGGTGGAAAAACTTTTATCTCAAACATAGACCTAAACAAGATACATTACAAGGAACTGGTTTTAACAGCCTCACAAAATGCTACCCCTGAACAGTTTAAGAAAGCCATACAACTTATTGCATCTAAACGCTTTAATGTTGGAAAGCTTATCACACACAAGTTTCCTTTGGAAGATGCGTTAAACGCCTTTAATTTGAGAAGCGAACTTAAAGCTTTAAAGGTTCTATTGTTGCCATAAAAGGTTAACATGAGCGAATACGTCTTAGCAGCCGATTTTGGAACCAGCTCACTTAAACTTGGCCTATTCAACGAAAAACTTGAAAAAAAGTATACTGCACCAGGAAGGTACTTGTATAAAACGTTCAGTAAAAAGATTGGCTGGGTTGAACAAGATCCTAGAGAATGGTGGATAACGTTTAAAAAGGCAGTAAGAGATGTGATGAAAAAGTATGGTGTCAAAAAGGAGGAAATTGTCTCAATAAATGTTGGCGCACACATGGGGCTTGTTTGCATAGACAAGAATGGGAAACCTTTAAGGCCTTCAATACTCTTCTTCGACCAAAGAAGTGTAGGCCAATGTGAAAAACTATCCCAGAAGGTATGTGATGAAGAGGTTTTCAAAATATGTGGTAACAGGATTTCCACTGTACAGACTGTGACACAAATAATGTGGCTTAAAGAGAATGAGCCTGAAGTTTATGAAAAAACTTTCAAGTTCATGATAGCACCAGGATATATAGCATACTTGCTAACAGGAGAATCCTCCTACGACTGGACTCACGCATCATGGTCTCTTCTCTTCGATATAAGAAAGCGTGAATGGTCTGAAAAAATGTTTAACCTATTCAATATATCTATGGAAAAGTTTCCTGAAACAATGCCATCATACAAGGTGCTTGGAAATTTAACTCAAAATGCTGCAAAGGAGATTGGATTATGTCCTGGCACACCTGTCATGGTAGGCGGCTCCGACACTCCATTAGCTGCTTTAGCTGAAAATGTTGTGGACAAAAATCGTGCACTAATAACTGCAGGCTCAGTTTCCAGTGTGATAACATGTACTGATGTGCCAAACTTTTCATCAACACTGTTAAACCGATGTCATGTTGTTCCAGACCGCTGGCTGATGCAGGGTGCCATGAACGCCCACAGTAATGTATTCGAATGGCTTATTAGAGAACTTTATTTGAAAGAAGGTGAAAGTTTAAGTTCAGAAATTTTTGAAAAAGTTGAAGATGAAATCAAGCATTCTCCTGTAGGCTCAAATAATCTAATATTTCTACCATATCTTGCAGGTGAAAGAAGCCCAATTTGGGACCCTTACGCTCGAGGTGTTATATTTGGATTATCATTCCATCACAGTAGAGGTGATATAATGAGGGCATTATATGAGGGAACAGCATATGCTGCAAGACATAATCTCGAGGTAATAGAGTCGTTGGGTGCTAAAATAGATTCTTTCAGAATTGTAGGTGGTGGTGTAAAGAGTAGAATTTGGAATCAGATAAAGGCAGACATATTGGGGAAAAAGATTGTTGTTGGAAAAAATTCTGCTGACGGGTCCATGTTAGGCAGTGCCATTTTAGCCGCATATGGTGTAGGCTGGATAAAAAGCCTTTTTGAAATCAAATTAGATGATGAAAGTGTCACAGTCTTCCTACCAAGAACGAGGGTTTGGCAAAAGTATACGAAACTTTTTGAATTATATAAAAGTCTCTACTTGAGCTT
>JACIWG010000083.1 GCA_014361085.1 Nitrososphaeria archaeon | reverse complement strand
CAAGCATGTCCGCACCATAGCCTCCAGTAATATCTAATACTTTTTCATAAGGTTTAATATTCTTCTCCTCCAATTCTATGGGATTAAACATATGGTCTGCTCCAACACCTTTGGCAAGTTCACGTCTTTCCTTTCCAACTTCAAAGACTATGATCTTTGATGCACCGGCTGCTTTTGCTAGTGCTGTTGCAGCAAGGCCTATGGGCCCACCACCCCATATTACGACATATGCTCCTGGCTTGAAACCTCCAGCTCTAACAAACATTGCATTATATGCTACACATGTTGGTTCAGTTAATGCTCCAGCTTCATAGACATCATCTTCTGTTTTGTAGATGTTTAGTAGGTCATTTATTTTCCAGCAATATTTGTGGTTTACTACAATATATTCTGCATGTGCACCATCCTTTGTGAAACCCATTTCCTCTAACTGCATGCACTGGTTTAGATTGTCTGTTCTGCATGCGTCACATTCTCCACACCACCACATTTCCTCTGCTGTAACCATGTCACCGGACTTCAACTATTTAACTTCACTGCCAACTTCAACAACCTGCCCAGAAAATTCGTGCCCTATTACGACTGGAAGCCTTGTAAGGCCAGGGTAGAGCATATAGCCATCCTTGTCCGTTTCAATCATGTGAAGGTCTGAGCCACATATACCGCATGCTTTAACCTTGACTAGAACCTCCTTTGAACCGATTTTTGGGACAGGATAGTCTTCTACAATTTTAACTTTAGGCCTATACCATACTCTACCGCCAAAATATGTTCTATGAGTCTTTTCTTCAACATCATTTGTCCTGTACCCGGGTCTAGGCTTCCATTCGGCTTCAAGCAATGCTGCCATCATTTTAGTAGGCGTGTTTACCAATTCCCTTCACCTATGGTGGATATGCTATAGTGTAAATGTGTTTTCCACCCCTAAGTGGACCCCTAATAAGCGCGTCAACTTCTTCCCTGCTCCTCTGTGTCAACTGTTCCCATGGTGGAAGTACGCCAGGAGGATACTTTTTAATGATTTCATTAACTAGTTCTGTTAAAAAGTTTAGGACACCTTCAACCGATTTTGTTGCCTTAGAGGCTGAAGCCAGTGTTGCCTTTCCCACACACCCTGGTGGGTAGGCGTAGATTTCCATGGGACCTAAGCCGACGTGCTCATACCATTTAATTGGCCTTTGGTAAATATTTGCAGCCTTATCCAAGTATTTTGATGTTATTGACGGTAAAAGGGTCTGTGGTGTAGTGTCAACCGCGTACTCCATTTTAATTAATTCTGGAAAGAGGGCTAAACTGACACTGGTTTCAACTTCATCAGCGTGGATAAATGGTGTCTCAAATGGTCCACCATGCTCTTTATCCTTTAACTCGTTTGGTGTAATATGCCACCAGTTAACGTTAATGAATATTCCTGGCACCTGATATCTTTTAACAAACTGATGTATTGCTGAAGGGATAACATATTCTTGGCCGTGACCGTTTAAGAGAATCTGCTTCCGGAAACCTGCATTCCATAACCCAGCCATAACACTTCTCAAATATGCTTTGAATACGTCATCGTCAACAATTACTGTACCAGGCATACCCATATGATGATACGGGTGGGAACCGTACCAGATAGGCTCGGCAACCGTACAACCTGTCACTTCAGCAACAGCTTCAGCGAAACGTGTAACGATAAACGTGTCTTCACCAGGTGGAGCGTTTGGGCCGTGTGCTTCAGTTGAGCCAACGGGAATAATTATAACATCGTTCACCTTTAAACGTTCCTCGATTTCCTTTCCAGTCATAGTCTGAAAGTATATACCGGTTGGTTTATCCATATGACCCCCATGAGGGGGAAGTTTCCATTTAATCATAGACCTCATTAAGAGAAGAGTTTATTGTGTATAAAAAGGCTTTTATATCTTTTGCATTTATCTCATACATATGTATAATTGTGATACTCCTGTTAAAGTTGGCGTTATTGGCGCTGGAAAGATTGGAGCTTTACATGCAAAAAATGCTGTTCTCTATACAAATGCAAAGGTGATTGCTATAGCTGACATAAATTTAGCGGCCGCAGAAAATTTAGCGAAGGAGGTTGGAGCTAAAAAGGTTTACTCATCATATGAAGTATTGCTTAAGGATCCTGAAGTGGATGCGGTTATCGTATCTTTACCCAACAATTTACACTATGATGTAATTGTAAAATCTATTGAGTCTGGAAAGCATGTTTTTTGTGAAAAACCATTGTGTATAAGTAGTAGAGAATGTGAGGATGTTGTTAGAAGAGTTAAAGTGTCTGGTTTAAGGTTGCAGGTTGGATTTAATAGAAGATTTGATCCATCTTATGAGAAGGCGAAAAAGCTTATTGATGAAGGTTTTATTGGAAGGATTGTTGATGCTCACTCTAACACTTTTGATCCAGAACCTCATGCCGGTTGGGAGGCGAAAGAAGAGCTTAGTGGTGGAATATTTTTTACTTCAGGAACACATGACTTCGATATACTTAGGTGGCTTGTTGGCAGTGAAGTGAAAAAGGTTTACGCTGAAACTAGGGGTATGTTTGGACGGGATCAAAGTGTTGTCTGTATTCTAAAATTTGTTAATGATGTTCTTGGCACTGTTAAAGCCTTTGAATTTTGTCCTTATGGGCATGATGTTAGGGCTGAAATTGTTGGCGATAAAGCTGCTATTAGGATAGAGCAGCCGACTGTAACTTTTACCAAGATTTTTGAAAAATCAAAGATATACAATGATTATCCTTACTGGTTTATAGAACGTTTTAGGGAATCATATATGAGGGAGATTCAGGAGTTTATTAAATGTGTTGTGGAGAATGTGGAGCCAAAAGTTACGGCTTTTGATGGACTTATGTCTGTTAAAATCGCTGAAGCCGCAAAAGTTTCTTTAAAGGAAGGAAAAGCGGTTGAACTTTAGTGGTTTAGTTTAAGTTTAGTATTGTTATCTCAGAAACTTTGGGTACTATTTTGATAGCATCTTTTCTGGAATAAAGGATATGATAAATGGTTAGCTGTAGAATGTTTACAAAAGCCTTCATCAAAAAAAGCTGCTGTTGACTCAATAAAATATTTAAAAAAGAATATTTTGATAAGCCACTTTAAACCAATCGTTCTATAGGCATCAAATTCGTTAATATCATTGGCCTTTTTCTAGATCACAATCAAAAATTACAAAATAATGCCTTATTTTAGGTCTATTCTATTTCAACTAGCTCCTCAGGTTTAATGAACTTCTTGTACCAGTTCTCAAACTTTTCAGGTGTTACAATATGGAGTTCCACGGGGGCTTCAACATGCTTATAAACTTCAACTGCCATCCTGTTTTTCTCTTCAATCTTTTCTGTTACCACGAGCATGTCTATGTCGCTTGATGCAGTATACTTTCCTCTTACAGTTGACCCGAAAACATACACTTTAGCATTCGAGTCTATTTCCTTTATAATCTTTTTAACCTCGTATGCTATTTTCATGTGCCTTTTTAGATAATCCATTATTTTGTCCTCATATGCTTTCGACAATTGGCTTAAACACCTCTACAACAAACCTGTAAATATCTAGCACTTCCTTTTCTTCAAAAGTGTATGGTAAATATCTTGCCACAATGTAGGCTTCTTCGATCCTAGCAATATAGTGAAGGTTTCTTTCATCTTCGACAAGTTCTAGAAGTTTAGGATTATCTTGGCCTAGGACACGTAATATTGTTCTAAGTGAATGAGTTTTCAAGTAGCCTCCCCTTTTTACTAAAAGCTTATACTTGAGAATAAGTTGGCAGAACTGTTTTAGGTTGAAGATTGCAAGATCCCATTCTCTATTATCTATGAGGGCTTTAGCGTTACGTAAAAATGCTTCAGCCCTTACCTTAAGTATTTCAGCTTCCTCAAATGACAAATATTCTCAAAAAAAATTCTTTCCTGTGTATTTAAATATTATCTTATAAGCACCTAGGAAATGAGTAATGTTTTCTAAAAAAAGGAGGTAGGAATAAATTGGAATATTTTTGCTAGATGTCAAGTGCTAGTTCCTCTAATTTTTTCTTGCTAACCTGTCCTGTTTTAGGATCTATTTCTCTAGCCTTATAGAATTCTGGGAAGTATGTTTCAACTGGGAATGTTAGGCCTTTTGCTGCACCGTCAGGAACGGATTCGTGCACGATCCTGTACGGTAGGCTGTCGTCTTCTGGCTTTAGACCCAATTTCAGGTTCAGTAGACGTTCTAGGTACCAGATTCTTTCACCAACCTTGAGAAGAGAATCTTTTGTTTCATTTTTTCCAGTTATTGAATTGAATGCTTCAGCGAAATGGCTGAAGTCCATGATCCCGTATATGCCGAACTTGCATAGTCCAAGTGAGTCTGCGACATTACAAATGTTCTGTCCTATGATTACTGTTTTAATCTTTGAAGGAACATCTTTTGGGACTTCAGTTATACCGAACTCCGGTAGTAGGGCGCCTCTTTCTACAAGCATTGCTAAACCTTGAAGATGTGATGCTCCTATATTGGAGAAGGCGTAGACTAGACCCATTGTCTGGAACAGTCTTGGATTGTGCATTGGAAGTTCCAAGCCTTTGGAGTGTACTGCAAATTTTTCACTACCCTTGCCTATTTTTGATGACGCCTCCTTTACACCTTCAGACAGGAGCTGCCCAAAACCCTTCTTGTATGCGATCATGGGAATAATTTTTGTTAGTGCTTCACCATCACCCCATTTTAGTGGGAAGCCTATCTCAGATTCTGATATTATGCCCTTTTCGTAGGCTTCCATTGCCCATGCTATAACAGTTCCTGTAGAAATTGTGTCTAGGCCTAGATCATCACATAAGTCGTTAGCCTTTATGATGGCTTCAATTTCGCTGACTAATGTCATTGAACCTAATGCTGCCAGAGTTTCATATTCAGGCCCCTTTCCAGTCGATGAACCATATTTTTCGCTCTCCATCTTTATCCTACGCTCACACTGTAGTGAGCAGAAGATTTCTTCACCACAAGCCTTCATACCTTCTCCAAGCTTGTACTTTTCCATCATCTTTTGAGAAGAAATCTTTTCAGCGTCAGCCCATATTCCTTGAGTCCAATTTTTTATTGGAAGATTGCCCATTTGATTAAATGTTACGACACCACCGCCTGTACCATATGCTCTTAAGCCACCCCCCCTTGGCGTTTGAGGCGCTGCAGCAAGATACTTTTTATTTAATTCCAGAAGCCTTTTTTCATCATATAACTCTATTTTCTTGTTCCCTCTTACAGCTATAGCCTTAACATTCTTTGAACCCATCACTGCACCTAATCCAGTCCTACCGAAAACTCTCCTTTCATCAGTTATTATAGAGGATATTTTAACTAGATTTTCTCCAGCTGGACCTATTGCTGCCACCCTAACCTTTTCATCACCCAACTCTTTTCTTATCTTATTAAATGTTTCAAATGTTCCTTTACCCCACAATTTTGACGCATTATTCAGTTTTGGAACACCGTTAACTATTGTGAGATATGTTGGTGCTTTGGCTTTTCCTCTTAACACTATTCCATCATAGCCAGCCTTCTTTAACGCAATACCGAAGGATCCGCCGCCTACAGTTTTGCTCAAGAATCCTGTTAGAGGAGACCTGCTTACGATAGTGGTCTTAGGTGATGTAGCGACTATACCAGTGAAGGGGCCTGTCATTATAATTAGAGGATTTTCTGGAGAGAGTGGGTCTATATTTTTGTCTACTAGGTCATATAAGATTCTTGTCGCATATCCTGCACCTCCAATGTAGAGGTCAACCCATTTCCTGTTCAATGGAACGTTTTTGAATTCTGAAGTGGAAAGGTTTACGTCCAAAATTTGGCCAACGTAACCGAAAAACTTGTTTTCATTCATTATTAAATCACATAAGGGGATGTGCAAATTTAATGATATATATTTTTCTAAAATTTAAAATTGTATACGTTCGAGTTTAAAATAAATCAAAAACAAAATGCATTTAAATCAATTTTATCATCAGTAAAATTTTTATTTACGATAAAAGATTAGACCATCTTGACTATAAATGGATAAATGGGAAAGGTTTTTGAAAACCGCTAACTTTGAACAAACTGATGAGGTTCCTATTGCATTAATTGTTGACAGCCCATCACTTCCGGGCTTCATTGGAACGAACACGTTAAAATATTATTTGCTGCAAGAAGAGTGGATTAAAGCAAATCTTTTTGTTTTAAACAAGTTTCCTGAAATAGTATTTTTTCCAGGATTCTGGGTCGAATATGGCATGCTAATTGAACCTTCAGCATTCGGTTGTAAACTTAAATGAAAAAAGGATGGTTTACCATTTCCTTCACCAATAATAAGAAGGTATGAAGAGATAGACGAGTTAGAGGATCCAGACCCGCAAACTGATGGACTAATGCCATTGGCTTTAGAATTGTACGAGTATTATCAGAAAGTTTTAGAAGAAAAAGGATATAGTATCAAATTTATTGCTGCTAGAGGGCCTCTTGTGACGGCAGCACACATTCGTGGACTTACGAAATTTATCGCCGATTTGAAACTCAGTCCACAATGGATGCATAAACTTGTTGACAAAACAACTAAACTTTGTATAAGATGGTTAAAGGCGCAGCTTGAATTAATAAAAGATTCAATTGGAATATTAGTTCTAGACGATATTCCAGGCCTACTTTCACAAAATCTTTTTGA
>JACIWG010000082.1 GCA_014361085.1 Nitrososphaeria archaeon | reverse complement strand
CGATTAATGAAATTTGGAGCTGAACAAAATCAGGAAATAATAAGAGCCTATGAGGAACTAATTGAGAGAGAGAATAGAGCAATGAAAATAATAAAAGTCGAGAACAAATATATCGTAAAAATTGTTAACCCAACTTTGGTTCCCCATATAATAAAAAAGGCTTATGATCCCGGGATTGAAGAAATTAATAAGGTATATTCAAGGGAGTTGTTAAATACGTCAGATCTTTTATACAAAATAGAAAAAATAGAGGAACAAATGATGTCAGGAACTTTATCATACAGATTAACTTTTTCTGGAATAGAATATTTCTTAAAAAGTCGAGAAAAAATTATGGATGACTTTTTAACCATTTATCGGAAATACTATTCACACAAATAAAATAGCCAAACTATTTAATTGGCGCTCAATAAACATTCATATTCATACTATAGTCATAATTACTTCTAAAAAGCTTATCGAATGTGATAAATGCGAATTCTTTGACAAATATAAAAATTGTGACGAAACTTTTATTAGGAAAAAGATACGTTTCGATTATGATAAGAATGAGTGAGCGTACTACTACTTTTTGGCCTTTGCCTGGAGGATGCAAGCTTGAAGTGCTTCATAAGATTCTAGGTAAAATTGCCGATGAACCTACGGTCGATGAAATGATTAGATGGATTGCAGAAACTTTCGGGGAAAGCCCAGGATGGGTCAGCGGCTCCGTTAGGGCTGTCATAGTTTACTCAGGGCTTGCGGTTTTTGAGGGAGAGAGAATACGTTTAACGAGTAGAGGTTTAGAATTCTTAAAGAGCAAGAATCCTGAAGTAGTGTTAAAGGCTTTTCTTGAAAGAATTTGGGGGATTAGAGAGATCATACTGTGGCTTAATCAAGAAAATCTTTCCATAAAAGAGATCTATATGAAATGTGTTGATTTGGGTGTAAGGTGGCGGGCTGGCTCTCAGGTTCGTTTCAGGATAATGTGGCTTCAGTCTTTAGGCTGTATCGAGAAAAGTATGGGAAAATATTCGCTTACAGCATATGGGAAAAATGTGGCCGAAGAACTTATAAGGATGGGGCTGCTTCCTGAACCACCTAGAATAAAGACTTCAGCCTCAGCTAAAGTGTCTGAGCTTATCCAAGTCGAATACCATTTGCCAGCATCTAATCAATTTGAAGCGCAGGCTGAAACCACTATTTTAAACCACAACAAAATCAGAGATATGATATATGAGATAGGAAAGTTTAGGGGCATGATTAGCGAAACCGAATACCCTATCGATAACTTGCGGCTTGACGTCGCTTGGAAGAAAATAAAAGGCGGAAATCCGTCACATGCTTTTGAAGTTCAAATCAGTGGAAATTTCTTTGAAGCGTTGACGAAGCTGAAACACGCTTGGGACAAATGGAACAGCAAACCCTTCCTAATAACTACAGAAAAATATGAAGAGGAAGCCAAGAAGTTTTTAGAGGGAACATTTCATGAGATAGAGCATGTTGCGAAAATCGTAAACTGGAAGAAAATCAAAGAACTTTACGATGTCGAAAAGAAAGCGAAAGACTTAAGAGACGAAATAGGAGTTGTCTGAACATGCTTTGAATACTGTTATAGTATGTGTTATAGTATGCCGATGATGTTACTGACTTAAATTAATTTAAGATGATACTTAAGCTCTTTAGAATTCTTATTCTTACACTCTCAAAACTTCTTATCGAATTACTCAACCCTTGGAAACAACAGCAGTAAAATAGTTCAAGCCAATCAAAGTGAAAGATGCATCAACAGTTATCAAAATAACACTTTTTAATACTTGACATTCCTAAAAGCATAACTTATCTGAAAACATTTATAAACCATATTACTTCAATCTTTAAGTGAACAGGGAACAAGTTCTTCTTGGAGGAAAATGTGATGGGGATCACCTCCGAGAAAAATTGCTCTCGAAAGAGGTGATCCATGTTGGCAAAATATATACCTCAAAAGGTTTCAGAAGTAGAGTATGAGATACCTAAGAGTGCTAAAGAGGGCATGAGGGTTCCTGTTAAAATTTATGCGAACGAGCAACTTTTACAGAAGATGCTGGAGGATAGGACTCTAGAGCAGGCTGTGAATGTTGCACATTTGCCTGGTGTGCAAAAGTTCTCAATTGTACTTCCTGATGGGCATGAGGGTTATGGTTTTCCTATTGGTGGTGTTGCTGCCACTAGTTTTGATGATGGTGTTGTGAGTCCTGGTGGAGTGGGCTATGATATTAATTGTTTGTCTGGTGATGCTCGTGTTTTGACTGCTGATGGTTTTTGGGTTAGGATTAGGGATTTTGGAAATCGTTCTGATAGGCTTGTTTGTGTTGACCTTAGGTCTCATGAGGTTGTTGAGGCTGGTTTTTCTAGGTTTATTAGAATGCTTCCTAGGAATAGGGTTTTTAGGGTTGTTACTGAAGCTGGTTATGAGGTTGTAGCTACTGAGGATCATCCTTTTCTCACGCCTTCTGGTATGGTTGCTTTGAAGGATCTTGGTGTTGGTGATAGGGTTGCTGTTTACCCGTTTGAGGGTGTTGAGTTTGAGGAGCCTTCTAGGGAGGTTATTGTTGATGAGGGTTCTCTTAAAGGTTTGCCTTTGAGTGAGCGTGAGAGGGGTGCTGTTGTTTTTGAGCTTAGGAGGAGGGGTTTACTTCCCCTCTACTTGGACGATAGGAGGGTTTCTTGTTTGGCTAGGCTTGTTGGCTATGTTACTGGTGATGGTACAATATATTTTTCTGGTGGTAAGGGTTATGTTGTCTTCTATGGTAGGCCTGAGGATTTGGAGGCTGTTAGGGAGGATGTTTTGAAGCTTGGTTTTAGGCCTTCTAGGGTTTATGGTAGGGTTAGGAGGCATAGGATTAGTTCAAGGTATGGTGTTAGAGAGTTTACTAGTACAGAGTATTTTGTTAGGATTTCTGCTAAGAGTTTCGCTTGCCTGCTTGCTATGTTGGGTGCTCCTGTTGGTGATAAGGCTGTTGGAGAGTTTGAGGTTCCCTCTTGGATTTTTAGGGCGCCTAGGTGGGTTAAGAGGCTTTATTTGGCTGCCCTGTTTGGTGCAGAATTGGCTTCTCCTAAGAATGTGTGTAGGTTTAATTTCTATTGTCCTGTTCTCGGTATTAATAAGGTTAGGGGGAAGAGTGAGTGGGGCCGCAGGTTTTTGGAGCAGATTTCTTTACTGTTGAAGGAGTTTGATGTTGAAACTGCTAAGGTCAGTTTTAGGGTTGAGGGTAGGAGGAAGGATGGCGAGGAGACTGTTAGGCTTAGGCTTATCATTTCATCTGCTCCAGAGAATTTGGTCAACTTTTTCGGGAAAATTGGTTTTGTATATAATAGGAGGAGAAGTGTTCTAGCTAACTTGGCATGCCATTATCTTAGGCTTAAGATTAGGGTTCTTGAAGAGAGAGGTAGGGTTATTGAGGCTGTTAGGGAGTTAAAGGGTAAGGTTTCTGCTTCAGAAATATTTGGTAGGCTAGAGACTCCTTGGGCTAACAGGCGTTTTATAGAGAGAACATTGTATGAAGGGCGTAGGTGTGAGCCTAGGGTTGCTCAAGCCTTCATGGGATTCGAAGAATTTGTAAGAAGCCCATTATATGTTGGCTCAGACTTTGTATGGGACAAGATTGTGTTGAAGGAGGAGGTTGAATACCACGACTACGTCTACGATTTTACTGTAGACCATGATGGACACAATTTTGTAGCAAACAATTTTGTCGTCTCAAACTGTGGTGTCAGGTTGATTTCTACTCCTTTGTTTGAGCGTGATGTTCGTCCTAAGCTTAGGCAGTTGGTTCGCGAGTTGTTTGTTCAGGTGCCTAGTGGTTTGGGTAGTCGTGGTCAGGTTCGTTTGAGTGTTGGTGAGTTGGATAGGGTTTTGGAGGAGGGTGTTGATTGGGCTGTTGCTTCAGGTTATGGTTTTGTTGAGGATAGGGAGTTTTGTGAGGAGCGTGGGTGTATGGGTGGTGCTGATGCTGGTGCTGTTAGTGTGAGTGCGAAGCAGCGTGGTGCTCCTCAGTTGGGTAGTTTGGGTAGTGGTAATCATTTTTTGGAGGTTGGTGTTGTTGACAAAATTTTTGATGGAGAGGTTGCTAGGGTTTTTGGTTTGTTGGATGTTGGGCAGGTTGTTTTGTGGGTTCATACGGGTAGTAGGGGTTTGGGTCATCAGGTTTGTAGTGATTATTTGAGGGTTATGGAGGCTGGTGCTCGTAAGTATGGGATTGTTTTGCCTGATCGTGAGCTTGCTAGTGTTCCTGTGCATTGTTTTGAGGGTGAGCGTTATTTTAGGGCTATGGCTGCTGCTGCCAATTTTGCTTGGGCTAATAGGCAGATGATTACTCATTGGGTTAGGAAGGCTTTTGTTAAAGTGTTTGGTGTTGATGAAAGGGAGCTGAGGCTTGTTTATGATGTTGCCCACAATATTGCTAAGGTTGAAGAGCATGTTGTTGACGGTTCTAGGATGAAGGTTGTGGTTCATCGTAAGGGTGCTACTAGGGCTTTTCCTAAAGGGCATGGTGAGGTTCCTTCTAGGTATAGGGATGTTGGTCAGCCTGTTCTTATTCCAGGCAGCATGGGCACCTCTAGCTGGGTTCTTGTTGGCAAGGATGCTGCTATGGTGAAAAGTTTTGGAAGCACCGCCCATGGTGCTGGTCGTATGATGAGCCGTGCTGGAGCACTTAAGATTAGAAGCGGCTTCGAAGTCAAACGTGACCTTGAAGGTAAAGGTATTATTTTGGAGGCTGCGGACGTTAAGGTTGTAAGTGAGGAGGCTCCTGAAGCGTACAAGGATGTTGACATTGTTGCAGAAGTTTCGCATAAGGTTGGAATCGCTACCAAGGTTGCAAGAATAGTGCCAATTGGCGTAGTTAAAGGCTAAATTTTAGAGAAAACTCTATTTTATTTTTAAAATTTTTTGCAGTAACATTTATTAACTACTAATTTAGTTACTTATATTCTGAGAAAAGTATGAGCCAAGAACCTAAGAAAGTTGGAAGGAGAACATTTCTTAATTATGCAATAGCTGTGATTGCTGCGAGTGTTATTGTAGGTACAGCAACATACTTTGCAGTACCAAAAGGTGAAGTGACAGTAACGACAACAAAGACGGTAACAACGACAGTAACAGGAACAACAACCGCAACAACAAGTCCAACAACATCATCCACAACACCTCCAGCGGGCAAAACGTATGTAGAATTTTGGACAGAATTAGTTGAAGAGCCGAGAATGGAAGTCCTAAATAGAGCCGCTGACGCATTTATGAAAGAAAATCCTGACATTTACGTAAAAGTGGTGCCAATAGCGGAAGCAGATTATCCCACAAAACTTACATCTGCTTATATGAGTGGTAAAATGCCACAGGTAATGGAGATTCCAACATATTTTGCACCAGAGTGGTTAACGGAGTTAGATGCAGATGCAATTACAGATGTGATCAACGAAATAGGTGAAGACCAGTTTGTATATCCTTTAAAGATTTGGCAAATTCCCGGTGAGAGAAAGTGGTATGCTGCCTCCTGGATACCTTGGATCTCTCAAGTCTATTATAGAAGAGACTGGTTTGAAGAGGCTGGGTTAGAAACGCCAAAAGATGTAATAACTTGGGATCAAATGTTAAGTGCTGCAACAAAATTAAATAAGCCGCCAGACAGATATGGTATCTTATTTATTAATGCAAAAGAAGACATTGGATCAAATCAAATCTATTTTACTGTGGGCTATGCAAATGGCGTTAAATTACTTGATGAAGACCTTAACATTCGTTTTGATGATCCTGAAAGTATTGAAACGCTACAGTATCTTCAAAATCTATCTAAATATACGCCTCCAGGCCCAGACGATAGTAAAGCACTCTTTACACTATATCCAGTATTACCAGGCACAATTGCAATAGACATAGCTAATACATATATGGCCTTTAGAATCTATAATACAGCACCAGATCTCATTCCAAAAAACGAAATAATTTCAAGAATTAAAAATAAAGTTGAGGGAATGTTTGGTGAAGACTATGCTCTTGGAATATTCAAGACCAATTCAACTCCAGCGCAAATAGAGGCTTCCAAAAAATGGTGTAAATTCTTGCTCACTTCCAAATATTATGCCGAATTGTGTGGATTAGTAGTTTTCGGTCTCTTTCCTGTGGTGAAGTCAATCACATTCTCTAATGAATATCTAAATAATCCTATTGTTAAGGCTTTTGGAGGAAGAGCGACTGTGGAGTCTCTAATAGAGGGATTCAAAAAAATGCAGGTACCAGCATATGCAGAAGGAAAAGGAATAGTACGGGAATTTGGGCCTCCATGGTCAAAATTCCTTATAGCTCAAGCTGTTTATGAAGTTTGCAATGAAAACGCTTCTCCAAAAGATACGGCTGTAAAATATGCTGAAAAAATGAGAGAAGCGATAAAAGAAATGAAAAAATAGTTTACGGTAGACTTCATGTCCTTTTCGAGCAACTACAAAAGTATAAGATATTACGGATACCTTTTCATAATACCTTGCATACTCGCAATTCTATTCTTAATAGCTTATCCCTATCCCTTCACTATTTATTTAAGTCTTTTTAGCAACATGCTTAGGCCAGGCATTGTGCCTAGATTTGTTGGAGCATATAATTACATAAAAATTATATATGATAGTGATTTTCAGAGGGCTTTATTTTCTTCGTTTATTTATGTTTTAACAACATCTACAGGCGCTTTAAATGTAGGTTTATTTACGGCATTACTTTTTAAT
>JACIWG010000081.1 GCA_014361085.1 Nitrososphaeria archaeon | reverse complement strand
CTTTGAAACATCAAAGTATACTCCCGTTTCCGTCACATAAGCATACCCCTTCTCTAGAAGCCTTCTTATCATTTCTATCATCGATTTAATGTATTCTGTTGCTTTAGGATAGTGGTCTGCAGGAATAATGTTAAGTGCTTCAGAAACCTCCATAAAATCCTTTATGTACCTTTCAGCCAACTCTCTTGTTGAAATATTTAACTCACTTGCTCTTCTTATAATTTTATCGTCAACATCCGTGAAATTTTGGACGTGAATAACCTTATATCCCTTATATAATAGATAGCGTTTGATAATATCAAATGAAATATATGTTCTTGCATGCCCAATGTGTGTACTATCATATACTGTTACACCACATACATACATTTTGACAATATTGTCTTCTAAGGGTTGAAAAGGTTCCTTTCTTCTAGTTAAAGTATTGTATACCATTATCGTGTTAGACAATCTGCTCTCCACAAATTTGTATCCTTGATGATAAAAAGTTTAGTATAAAAAGAATAACATTTTAAACTTGTTCCAGAAACCCTCTAACATTATGTACAAGAAAATAACGATGTTGCATGGCGCAGGAGGAAGCGAGTCCCTCGAATTGATTAAAGGGGCAATATTGAAGAGATTTTCTTATAGCAAGTTTGATGTTCCATTAGATGCATTAGATGATGCAGCCGTCGTAAACGGAATAGTTTTTAAAACAGATTCTCACGCAGTCTACCCAATATTCTTTCCCGGAGGAGACATTGGTAGGCTGGCTGTATGTGGAACAGTTAACGATATATCTATGGTTGGAGGAAAACCTATTGCTCTATCCCTAGCAATCGTTATGGAAGAGGGACTAGAGTTTAATATTCTTGAGAAAGTTCTCGATAGCATAAAGTTAGCTTGTGAGGAAGCTGATGTTAAAATTGTAACCGGAGACACGAAGGTTGTGGAAAGGGGAGGAGTTAAGGAGATGATATTGAATACTGCTGGAATAGGTATAAGAAGCCCTTACCTTGACCATAACTTGGCTGTTGTAAAAAATTTTAGGAATATTAATGCGAGCTGGCTTCTAGATTCAAATGTACGTCCTGGAGATAAAATCATTTTGTCAGGATACATTGGCGACCACGGTATTGCTGTAATGAGTGCAAGGAAACAGTATGGTATTTCATTAGATATAGTTTCTGACATTCAACCCTTAAATCACATGGTTGAAGATGTCTTGAAAGTTGGCGGTGTTGTTGCAATGAAGGATCCGACAAGAGGAGGGTTAAGTAATCTGCTATACGAATGGTGTGAGAAAAGTGGTGTTGGGATAGAGATTGAGGAGTCTAAGATTCCTTTAAGGGAGGGAGTTAAGTCAGCCTGCGAAATATTGGGAATAAGTCCTCTTGAAATAGGGAACGAGGGAAAGGCTGTTTTAGCCGTGGTTCCTGAAATGGCTGAAAAAGTTCTTTCTGCTTTAAGGAGTACAAAGGAGGGTAGGGATGCGCAGATAATTGGGGAGGCTGTAAGTGGACATGATAAGGTTGTGATGAAGACTGTTGTTGGTGGGAAGAGAATTGTTCCTAGACCTAGAGGAGACCCTATTCCAAGGATATGCTAAATTTATTAAAACAATTTTTTGTAAAGTTTAGCGGATGCAAAAATGTTCGAATACATTGGAAAAGAGTTTAGTGAGGACCTGCTTGGGATGGAGAAGATTTTGGTTGTCGTATTTTATGCATCATATTGTCCATTCTGTCAAAAATTTTCAAAGATTTTGGAAAAATATTATTTTAAAGAAAGAATTTGTTTCGCTAAAGCAGACGTTTCCGACGACGATAGCCCATATTGGAGCAAATATAGTATAGAGGTTGTCCCAACAATTATAGTGTTTAAAGATAAGATGATAGTTGATAGATGTGATGGAATTCTTGGGAAAGGTATTGATGAAAAGGTTTTAGCCAGCCTACTGGAGAATGTTAGAAGGTTAGAGTGAGAAGATTAATTTAATTGTTGATATTCGAGAAATATTCTGCAAGCGCCTTCAACAGAAACCATGCAGGCGCCAACTGGATTTTCAAGATTACATACTTTACCGAAGAGGGGGCAGTCTGTAGGCTGGATAACGCCTCTTAAAACTTCACCACATCTGCAGCCTTTTTCAAGAGGGGAGGGCTCATACTGTACTTGTGAAATTATGTCCTCAAACTGTTTATTGGCATCATGGTTAGAATATTTGTCCCTTATTGCCATTAGAGAAGAAGGTACTACTGGAAAACCTCTCCACTCAACGTCTTTTGGATAAAATACTCTGTTTATTAATGATAGGGCTGTCTGGTTCCCTTCTCTTGACACAACCCTATTATATTCGTTTACAACTTTAGCTTCACCCTCTACTATTTGCCTAACAAGATAATAGACTGAAAGTATAATATCCAGTGGCTCAAACCCTGAAATTACCTGAGGAATCTTAAACCTTTCCATTATAACTTTGTAGGGTTTGCATCCTATTATTGCACTAACATGTCCAGGCTCTATTATACCATCAAGCTTAACTTCACCCAATTCAAGAAGTTTTATCATAGCTGGGGGAAAAAATCTGTGACAGCTTAAAACATAAAAGTTTTCAGGCAAATCGTCTCGAACAAGTGTTGAGGCAGTAGAAGGAGCTGTAGTTTCAAAACCTATGGCCATGAACACAACATCCTTTTCAACAGTTCTAGCGAGTTCAACTGACTCATCAATACTATACACGATTCTAACATCATAGCCTTCTGTTTTCAAGTGCATAAGTGAACGACCATTAACCGGCACCCTAAAACAGTCACCGTAAATTGTGATAATCTTACCCCTTTCAGCAAGCTTCATAACCTGAAGAAACTCCTTCGCTGTTGTAACACATACGGGACATCCTGGACCCGACCTTATCCTTATCCCAACCTTAGAAAGAAGGCTTCCCAAACCATATCTTGAAAGTGTTTCCTGATGTGTTCCACAAGCGTGCATGAAGGTTAGATTAAGTTTATACTGGCCTATCCTTTCTATAATACCATTTATTAGCTTCGCATCCTTTAGCTCATGCCACATAAATTTCACACTTTACCTGAAACTATTTCTTTAACAAGCCTGATGGTTTTTAAAGCCTCCCTTTTATTGACCTTTGAGATTGCGAAACCAGCGTGTACAATAACAAAATCGCCTACCTTAACATTTACAAGAGAAACGTTCACATCCCTTATAAGGCCGCCGAAGTCTACCTTAGCAAAACTGCCTTTTTTCTCAACAACTTTTCCAGGTACACCTAAACACATTTTAATACAGTTGAGGCTAAAGGAGGCAAGTTAATAAAATTTTTTATACTTGAAAAATTTTTAATTAGCTTTAGCCTAGAAAGTATTTTCCAGCCAAATATGCCTGTCCTAGGGATACACATCCATCTCCAGCTGGAGCATAAACGTTCCTATAGAGTTTAATGTTATTTGATTCAACCACCCTTCTAATAGCTTTTGAAATATGCTCATTATATGCTACACCCCCAGAAAAGGATATAGCTTTAACACCAAACTCTTTAGCCTTTTCTACTGCAATCTTTGCCATACCTTCTGCAAGACATTCTTCCACAGCATAAGCCAATTCTGCGGCTGGAAACTTTTCCAAGTCTTCTATAACATTTTCTATTATAGGAGTTGTTA
Organism: Nitrososphaeria archaeon; assembly: GCA_014361085.1. Lineage (GTDB taxonomy): Archaea > Thermoproteota > Nitrososphaeria > JACIWG01 > JACIWG01 > JACIWG01. The sequence goes on along the minus strand of JACIWG010000081.1, from coordinate 3,077 downwards.
GGAGGACCCCATCTTCTATCGTGGGCTCTATTCTATAATGGCCTACAGCCTTCTTTGCCAGGCTTTCAAGCTTAAGTGCAGGTTCACCTTCATATGTTCTCACATAACATACATCTAGGATTGTAGAGACCGCGTCAAGGATTCGTCCAAAACTTGATGTTAAAATATAGTTTCTGGACTCTAACTGAAGGTTTAGAAAATCAACCTCTCTACTACCATGTGGAAACTTTTGAATGTTACTAATAAGCCATCTATCTAAATATGGTGTCTTGTATAGGATAGAGAGAACCATTCTAGCAGGATATTTTGCCGCAAGATCACCGCCCAAGTAAGGTTGTTCCTCCAAATGTCCAACTCTTTCAAATCGACCTTTTTCACAATATAATATTTCTCCACCCCAAGCGTTACCATCTAAGCCGTATCCGAAACCGTCAGCAGCTATTCCAACCGTTTCTTCTAGACCATGTTCTGCCATAACAGAGGCTATGTGAGCATGATGGTGCTGGACTGGAAAGCTTGGAATACCCTGTTGAGTGGACAACTCTTTAGCATAAACTGTTGTATTGAATGTTGGATGAAGATCGTGTGCTACCGCTTTAGGCTTACATGCTGTTAGGTTAACCATTCTCTTGAGCGCTGACTTCAAATATTCGAGGGTTTCTATATTTTCAACATCTCCAATATATTGTGTTAAATACATTTTGCCCGAGGATACAACGCATCCTGTAACATTTTCTTCTCCACCCACTCCTAAGGCGTCTACAACACCTTTCACATATAATGGTTCTGGGACAAAACCTCTTGATCTTCTAAGAAAACAGGTTTTACCATCAACCTTTCTTACAACAGAATCGTCACACCTGTACAAGATTCTCCTATCATGTATAAGATAATAGTCTACAATCTGTGAAAAACTTTTCATAGCCTCCTTTTCATCTATAATTATAGGTTCTGAGGGAAGATTACCGCTTGTCATAATAAGCACATCTGTTTTGGATTCACTAAATATGAGGAGATGTAGACCAGTATATGGTAGCATAACTCCAACATTATGTAGACCGGGACTAACATATTTTGAAATACAAGAGCCTTCCTTCAAATCTAGTAGGACTATTGGCTTAGAGGGGGAGGACAAAATCTTTTCTTCAACCTCGTCAACGTAGGCGAAGGTTTTTACAGTTTCGACATCTTTAGCCATTAAAGCGAAAGGCTTCTGCTCCCTACCCTTCCACCTTCTAATCTTTAATATGGCATCATCATTATATGCTGAAAGCGCTATATGGAAGCCTCCAACACCCTTTATCGCAAGAATATTACCTTCATCCAAGAATTTTGCAGCCAACTTTATCGGGTCACCGTTAACTTTTGAACCATTTCCATCAAAAAGCATAAGCCTTGGACCACAAGATGCACAGGCAATAGTTTCTGCATGAAAACGTCTATCTCTAGGATTATAGTATTCTTCTGCACACATGCTGCACATTGGAAAGTCAACCATAGAAGTATTGAATCTATCGTAGGGGTACCTTTCTATTATCGTGAACCTTGGACCACAGTTTGTGCATGTTATAAAATGGTACCTATAGCGTCTACTTTTTGGATCAAACAGTTCCCTACTACAGTCTTCACAAATTCCAATGTCAGGTGGAATTAATGAAGCACTAGCCCTTTCCTCGAAATCGCTTTTTAATACTTTAAAAGATTCATATTTTAGTTCATCATCGAAATCAATTCTTTTTACCTCTTCAATCTTTGCTAAAGGAGGTTTTTCAGAAAAAAGCTTTAAAACAAATCTTTCAATATCCTCCTTCAAACCTTCTACTTCTATTTCTACACTACCATCACCCATATTTTTAACATAACCTCTCAGATTATTTTCTAAAGCAATTCTGTATACAAAAGGTCTAAAGCCTACACCTTGAACTATCCCAGTAACCGTAAACTTACTGCGCATCAGCTATAGTACCTATACATCCAGATATTAACCCTATCATATAACATTAAGTTTGACTAAAATTTATATCACTATATAATGATATCCTAAAACATGAAATTGTATGAAGTGAATGAAGATCTTATAGATGTTGCAATGGGTAGATTAAAAGCCGACATAGTTTTAAGAAACACAAACCTTATAAATGTTAGTACTGGTGAGATATTAAGAGCGGATGTCGCAATAAAGGGTGAAAGAATAGCATTAGTTGAAGACTCTTCTCATACAGTTGGAGATTCTACGAAAGTCTTTGATTTAAAGGATAAGTATGTGTGCCCAGGATTTTTGGACGGACATGTACATATTGAAAGCTCGATGGTCACTGTGACCCAGTTTGCTAAAGGCGTCCTTCCTCATGGGACAACAGGAGTTTTCATAGACCCGCATGAGATTGCGAACGTGTTAGGTGTTGAAGGTGTTAAGCTCATGATAGAGGAAAGCCGTCACGTCCCATTAAGAGTTTATGTCACTATACCATCTTGTGTTCCAGCCTCATTTCCAGAATTTGAGACAGCGGGTGCGGAAATAGGTCCAAAAGATGTCGAAGAACTTCTGGCATATGATAATGTTGTAGCATTGGGGGAGATGATGAACTATCCTGGAATAATCTATAAGGATAAAAAGATGATTGATGAAGTTAAAGTTACGTTAAAACATGGTAAGGTTGTTGAAGGCCACTTTTATGGTAACATTATGGAATTAAACGCCTACGTGTCAGCTGGAATTTCATCCAGTCACGAGTCAACTTCTAAGGAAATAGGTCTTGCTAAAGCAAGACTTGGAATGTATGTGATGATCAGAGAAGGTTCAGCTTGGAAAGATTTGAAGGAAGTGATAAAAATTGTTACAGAGGATGGAATAGACTCAAGACGCGTTTGCCTTGTAAGTGATGATAGACATCCAGAAGATATAGTTAACGAGGGACATCTAGACCATATCGTCAATAGGGCTATTGAAGAAGGTGTTGACCCCATTAAGGCGATTCAAATGGTGACAATAAATACTGCAGAACATTTTAATGTGGATAACGATTTAGGTTTAATAGCTCCAGGAAGATATGCTGACCTACTTGTTTTAGACAAAA
>JACIWG010000080.1 GCA_014361085.1 Nitrososphaeria archaeon | reverse complement strand
CTACCTACACTTCACCAGAAACGCTTTCAATCATTTTTTTTATAGATATAACTGCCTTAGTAAAACTAATTTTTTCTTTTCCATATTCTCTTGGAAGAAACGGGTCTTTTAAACCAAATTTTATGTCGAAGGAACTGAAGGCTAGTGCGTCAAAAAATATGTTGTCCGGCATAATACCCCAGCATCCTGTATTCATTAGACTAATTTCTCCCGAAAGGTGCATGTCTAAAATTTCTGAACTAACTTGAGTTAGTAAAAGGTAGTCTGTGAAGACTGCATCAGCCGCCGCCTCCCTTAAGGAAGAAATATTTCCCTCAGAAAGCCCTATCTGTGTAATCTTATCTGTAACATCCTTTACAGGCAAACCTAATCTTGTAAGCCTATTACGATATTCATCTAATCCTTTCTCAACAAGTATAGAGTTCACGAATTCCCTTATCAATGGTGCCGTCAAATGAACATTCTCTAATTTACTTATCCGTGCCTCAGCCTCAGCCGTAATCTTTGAAGCTAAATCGCGGGGAACATTAGCCTCCCTAATTAATGATTGATAAATTTTATTACTATCAAACTCTTCAATCTTATGCTTGGATGTTCTAACATATATTTTTCCAGAAAACTGTAAAGCTGCTTCTTTTAGCTCATTTGTTGCTGCTAAAACGGTTCTACCGAAGGGTGTCAAACTATACTTCTTAGTATTCTTATTTAATGAAATAAGATTAACAGAAGTCAGTAATCGCAAATGATATGCAAATCTGCCAGACTCCCTCTTCTTCACGAACCCACAATTATTTTTTAACTGAGTATAAGAAAGAGGTCCACTTTTATTTAATTCATTCAAAATGCTTAATCGCTCATTTGAGCCAAGGGCTGAATAAAGTGTTTCGAAATCGATCACGTCTCCATACATTCAACATCTCCAACATTTACTCTCTTCAGCCTAAAAAACATTTTTTAAAAAATTAATAAAAAAGTGAAAACGAACCTAAACATGGGGTCGTGGGCCAGTCTGGTCTACGCTGCGCGGCTTGGGCCCGCGCGGACGTGGGTTCAAATCCCACCGACCCCACCATCCCTATACGCATAAAAACCCAATATTTTGATAATATTACACTAAAAGTAAAAAATAATGTTAACAATAAAATTAATGATTAAAAGTACTAAAATTATTAAGCGGGCCCGAGGGGATTTGAACCCCCGACCCCAGGCTTAGAGGTTAAAAGCATTATAGATTGGGAAAAGTTTAAGGAATACTGTTTCAACAAGTTTAGTCCCTATCATGCTCAACAGATGTTCAATTGTGCGTTAAAATATTATCGTCTTTTAAATGAAGGGTTTGATTTACTACATACTTTTAGTAAGGATAAGAGCAGGCATGTTTTAAGTGCTTTGGCTAATCTTTCCAAATTTTTAGGCTGTTATGATAGGTTTAAACTTTTGAAAGAAAAAAGTGGGCTTACTTGGGGGCATGAAAACAGTTTTGAAGCATTCTTGAGAATTTATAAAAGCGATAACGAAAGCGCTCTCAAATGGGCTTTAAGGCTTAAAGAAAGCATACCATACTATTACTATTTTCCAGTCTGTTTTTTGGCTTTAACAGGCTTAAGACCTATTGAAGCAGTAAACAGTTTAAACCTTATTTCAGCAAAAGGCTTGGATGAATATTATAACCCTGAAATTGGAGTTTTAGAACATTTTAGGTTTCCAAGCGTATTTTTAAGGGGAACAAAGAATGCATTTTTAAGCATAATATCAGACGATCTTTTAGAAAAATTAGGGCATTGGCATTATAGCATAAGTTATAATATGTTAAGGCTTGCATTAAAGAGACGAAAATATAACCTTCAACTTCAAGAACTACGAATATATTATGCAACATATTTGAGGCAAAAAGGTATTCCAAAAGAGAGCATAGACTTTATACAAGGACGAATATCAAAAGACGTTTTCATAAGATTTTACTATAAGCCTCACATCTTACAGTTGAGAACACAAGTTTTAGAAGCAATAAAGCCATTAGAAAATCAACTGTTGTAACCCTTTTTACCTAAATCATTTAATTCGATAATCCTTTGCCTTATAGCCTCCCTAATAAACTCTGAAACACTAACATATAATCCAGTTTTAACAGCCCTTTCATCAATTTCTTTAACCAATTCAGTTGGAACAGGTAAAACAGTATATTTTTTCAACCCCCAAACCACCATATTACCTATATAGTATAGGCGTTTAAATATTTTGTCCATATCCCATCAAAAACACAGGAAAAGCCGACTATTATATAAAATATGTAGTACCGATTGGGGGGAGGGGGAGGGTAGAGAGGGTAAGCCGAAAATAAACTACTGTTTTTCAGAATATACTTTAAGAATTTCATCCAACCTTCTTCTTATGGCATCTCTTACAAAATCTTGTCTGCTCACATAAGCAAACCTTTTATCCTGCAAAATTTTGTCAATCAATTCAACCATTTCCTTTGGAATACCAATAGGCACATAATCTTTCCTCTTCTTTTCAACACTCACGGGCATAGTTATAGCATGAATACAAGTCCTATAATAATTTTCCTTATCATTCATAAAACACCTATATAATATAGGTATTAATGTTTATATAATCGTCTATTATTACCTATAGTGTATGAGCACAACACCAATCCTAAAACAAGCCCAAGAGCCTCAGGGCATTTTTTTAAATGAGGCTCAAACCCAAGCACCTCAGGGGTTTTCTTTAAATGAGGTGCAAACCCAAATAAAAGACGAATATGAAATAGTGCAAGGTATTCTCTCATTAGACACCAGAGGCAACATTATCCTACCAAATGGCGAAGCGTTCACGCCAGAACAGTTTTCAGTAAAAGCAAAATGGCAATATGCAAGGCTAATGTTAGGTAAAAAACTTGCAGACAACAAATATTTCCAGTATACCCAAAAATATGGCAAAGAAAAAGCCCTTGACTGCATAGTTAATGAAGCACTCTTGGTTCAACCACAAAGACAACTACAGTTTTTCATAAAAGAAGTTGTCGATAAAAGAAGCAAAAACCCAAACGCAACAGTAAGAATAGTTTGTGCAATAGCAACATTAAAGCATTCCCTAATCCCAAGAGAAGAAGTAAAAAAGATAATCCACGACTATTACATGAGCAAGGGTGCAGAATACAAAAACGCTTTCGGCTACCAAACATATTATCTACAAAGAATAGAAACAGATTTAGGAGGCTGGAAACTTGGAATTTCCTTTGACACAGGAAAAATAAACACAGATAAAGCAATAAAAATTGGAGCAAGCCTATACATTGAAAAATGCACAAACGTAGTCTCATTTCTTGGATTTAGGGGATTTGGTGGAGACTTTCAGCCAATCAACACCAGAATATTACGAGTAACAGACGAAGGCACAAAAGATAGAATAGTGCAAACACTAAAGGCAATAGACTTTCAGGCAGAAAAAATAGCAAGCAAAATCATGGAAAATGGCAAACAGAAAATAACATTCGAAGACGCCTCTAAAATCATCTATGTTCTCGGCAAGTCTTATCAAATAGGAGAGAAAGTAAGAAATTGGCTGTTAGAGGAATTTAAGAGAATACCCGACGAATATAAAACCTCCTACGAACTTGCCATGGTCTTATCCAATGCACCAATAAACCCAATGTGCCCAATAAAAGAGAATACCAAGAATGCAAGGGCAAACTTAAGCACAATAGCAGGAATAGTATTAGCATACTCTGACATCAAAGAATTGATAACAAAATGTGATGAGCAAATTAAAGCATGGACTGAAAAACTTCAAGAAGAAATGAGGTGAACGCAAAAATGCAACCTCCTAAAATTTTTATCAACTTGAACAAAAATGAGGTAACAATTGTCAAGGTTGAAAAAAGAAAACTCTTTGATAATCCTGCTAAAAGATTCATTATAGAATTTGACCAACTTGGAGCAAGTTTTATTGAAAAAAGAGATGACGGACTTTACTTGGTAAACATTCTAAAAGAAGTTGATATGTTTGGCAGAGTAATTAGAACAAGAACAGTTGAAGAAAAAAGACTTTCATTGCAAGAGGCAAAAGAAATAATAAAGAGCGTGATAGCATGAAAATAGTATGTAGTGTATGTGGTAAAGTCTTAACAAGTTGGTTCCAATACGTTGAAGGCAATGGCAAAATAATGTGTCTTCAATGCCTCCAAAAACATGTTGCTGAAATGGTGAAAAAATAATGGTTTCAGAAATTGTAGGCTTCAAAAACGGCAAAATAATATCATATCACATCAACCTTTACCCCAACCACTTCTATTGCTTTGAATGCCAAGACTATTTCGACATAAGCGAACTCATTAAACACTTCAAGAAACAGCATAAAACAGAACCATACAAAATAGACGGCAAACTAATAACATTCTAAAAAAATAAAGGGATCTAATTTTTTATTCTATTTGTTCAACAACCACATTCTTCAAATTCTCTTGAAAATATGATAAGACTGTTGGGTCATCAGATTTTATCTTTAAAATCTTGTTCTGCTTTTTAGCATACTTTTTAACCTCAAAACCAAAAGACAATAATGTTTTAACCCTATTCTTTCCCTCTTTCACAATTTCAACAACCTTATTTTCGTCCCCCAAAAAAATTTCTGCAACAACCTTCATTTTCGCCCACCTCTCTTTAACATAAGCATAGTATAGGCAATAAATATAAATATTATTGGTATAATACTAATTGCCGACCTATATGAGCTATAAACAGATATTTTCGTCAATAATAGTGGCTCTAATACTACTTTCCACACTTGTTATTCCAATAACACCAATAGTGCAAGCAACACTAGTATATTCGCAAATAACAGATGCAATAACTAAAGGTAAAGCATATTTAGACCGTTTCTATGTAGACAACTTTCCATCAGCTGGGTACGCAGTTATGAGAGACTTGCCAAGCCTACCATTTAACATTTACTCAAGTTATGCTGGAGAGTTTAGGTATGTTGGAACAGATAATGTAATTGGCATGAATTACAAACTTGGAGATGGAATATCTGAATCCGAAATGAAATATTTTTTTGAAGACGGATACGACAAAGATTATAATGATCTTATTATATATGTGAAATACAAAAGTTTAAATGAGACACACATGCAACTTACGGTTAAAAAAATTTCAAGTGATGCATCCTATCCAATACATCTATATATAGGTTCACAACTCATCGCGTACAACATTAATTCTGCACCAGATAATACAGAATGGGTTTTAGTACAAAAATATGGTTGGGTATCAGCACGATATGTTGCAAGACATGCTACACGAATTGCGGCATGGTTATATGAAGATTTTGGTGAAACAGAAAAAGCCCAGAAACTTCATAATTTTATGGATTATTATGGTTATACTAAGGATGTTTATGCACCTGTTTGGGGTAAATCGAATAATTATAATGATGATGAACTATATTCTACAACAACTTTTCCTGACCCAACCACATGGCAAAATTTGCCTTGGAAAACAAACGATTATGGTGAAATACCTTATAAATCAAGACTCGCCTACGCACCCGCTCGTAATCTATATTTAATAATAAACAATAATTCTACTAAGCCCCCTGCTTTACATGACCTTCTTCTTGCCTTACATTATATGAACAAGTATGGCTATAATGCTGTTCCTTATGCTACTGCTTTACTTCAAAGAGCTGGCTGGGATGGCAATGGTTTTAGCCGTGATGCAACATTTCAAGGTATCAGCTATAAAGCACCTGCTTATCAAGAATATGCAACAGCTGTTGGTTTAGTTGCATATATAAAATATTATCATCTTACAGGAGACACAACAGTCTTGCCAATTATAGATAATATTGCAAATGTTTTACTTCAACTGCAATATAAATATGGTAAAACAAAAGTCGATGGATTAAATGTAACCTATTATGCTGATCATAATGGTGGTTTTCTTACAAGTTATAAGCCAGGTGGGTCTTATATTTGGGCAACATGGCAATCACCATGGATTGACCTCGTTTATTCTCTTCTTGAAATTTTTGGCTATTACGATTCTATGCCACCAGAATATCCTTTCTTATCCATCACAAACACTGAATCAACAATTCTTGCATTAAAAGCGTTAATGGAATATTCAAAATTAAACAGAGCACCACCTATAGGTAGCTCTATTGACAATGATTTAGCACAAACAAAATTCAGCAATTATTTCTACTCTGTTCAAGGTGACCCTGCAATCGTAAAATATTATGTAAAGGATTTAAGGGATGGAACTAAATGGTTTTTTATAATGAATGGCAATATTTCAATTTCTACAATAAAAAATATTACTGTTCAAAACGAACTTTCCAATCCCTATCTCAAACTTGCTTTACAAGAATATAATACAACCTACTATGTTGTGAAGGGTCCAAATCGTATAACTTATGCTGACTTAATAGTATCTCTCCATACCTCTAATGGAACAGTTCTTGGGAGAGTGCAAAGGCAACTTCATAATGTAACATCTACACCCAGCCAGGTTCGCAAAAACTTCAATTCAACACATGAAATAGCATTCCAAATACCATACACTTTAACTCCCGGCAATTATTATGTAAATATAACTATTTTTGCGTATGCCAGATATGGAAAAATAATTTGGTGTAGTGAATATAAAAACGGAACAGCATATGGAAAAATAGTGTATCTATTGCTTGAACCCTAAAATTAAGTATCCCCTCCTTTTTTTACCTTTCCCAAGCCAACTCTACTAAAAACTGAGATAATAATATTTTCAAAAGTATCAAAACAATATGATAAATGAAA